>JAYUGN010000273.1:0-10039 GCA_043767605.1 Gammaproteobacteria bacterium | reverse complement strand
AAATCACCATCGCCGGCAACCTGCTCGAGATGTACCAGAACATCAAGGCGATCGGCAACGACACGGATATCCGCGGCGGCATCCGCTGCGGCTCGGTGTTGATCGAGCCGATGATGATCGCGGGGCGCTGACCGCACGCCTTCGCTGTCTCTACAGACGTGCGCCTCTCGACGTGGCGGTGAGCGACGGCGTGCCGAATTGCTGGGCTTCGCTACGCTCAGCCCAGCCTACGTCAGGACGACCGAACCCAGGCCCAGCAGCAGGAAGAATCCGCCGACATCGGTGAAGGTCGTGAGGATCACCGATCCGGCGAGCGCCGGGTCCACGCCGATCTTCTTCAGCAGCAGCGGCAGCCACACGCCGGCCAGCGCGCCGTTGACCTGGTTCAGCAGCAGTGCCACGGCGATCACGCCGCCGAGCTTGTACTGGTGGAACCACAGGATCGTCACGCCGCCGACCACCACCGCCCACAAGAAGCCATTGATGATTGCGATCTGGATTTCCTTGCGCAGCAGCGCGCGCACGTTGGCGGCGCCGATCTGGCCGAGTGCCAGCGCGCGGATCATCAGCGTCAACACCTGGCTGCCGCCGATACCGCCCATGCTCGCGACAATCGGCATCAGCACGGCCAGCGCCACGACCTTGGCGATGGCGTCCTCGAACAGGCCGACGACCCACGCGGCCATGAAGGCGGTGACGAGGTTGATGCCGAGCCAGATCGCGCGCCGGCGCGAGGCCTGGCCCACCGGCGCGAAGATGTCCTCGTCCCCGGCGAGGCCGGCCATGCTCATCAACTGCTGCTCGGACTGCTGGCGGATCACGTCCACCACGTCGTCAATCGTGATGCGGCCGACCAGGTGGTCGCTCTCGTCCACCACCGGCGCCGAGATCAGGTCGAGGTTCTCGAAGCGCTGCGCGACCTCGCGCGCCGGCTGCGTCACGCGCAGCGGGTCGAGCCGGTCCATGGTCGTGTGCACCAGCTGCTCGGGCTCGCGCGTGACGATCTTCGCCAGTGCCAGCGTCCCGAGGTAGCGGTTGTAGCGGTCGACCACGAACATCATGTCGGTGTTGGCCCACAACCTGCCGCGCATGCGCAGGTAGCGCAGCACCGTGTCGAGCGTGACGTCGGGCCGCACCGTGACGATGTCGGGGCTCATCAGGCCACCGGCGGTGTCGGGCTCGTAGGCCAGCACCTGCTCCAGGCGCTCGCGGTCGCGCGCATCCATCGCGCGCAGCACCTGCTGGGTCACTGTCTCGGGCAGGGTCTCGACGAAGTCGGCGAGGTCGTCGATGCGCAGCCCCTTGGAGGCGGCGACCAGGTCGGCCACGTCCATGCGCTGGATCACGTCCTCGCGCACGCTGTCGGGCAGGTGCAGCAGCGTCTCGCCGCGATCCTCGGGATCCACCATGCCCCAGATCACGCTGCGCTCGTTGCGCGGCAGCGACTCGACCAGCCGCGCGATCTCGGCCGGGTGCAGGGCGTGAAGCGAGCGTTTCACCGTGAGCGCGCGGCCGCCCTCAAGCGCCGAGTGGATGCGCCGGACCTGCTCGGAGGCGCTCTCGCTTTCGCCATGGTCGGTCATGGCGCAGATGTTACAGTGGCCACGACCCGGAGGAGACCGGCAAATGCCGCAACAGACGGTGCGTTTCGAGCAGTTTTTTTCCGCGCCGCGCGAGAAGGTCTTCGCGTGGTTCGCGGACCACGAGAAATTCGGCAAGGTCTGGCCGGGCCGCACGCGCCGCCTGCAGGCCAGCGCCGATGCGTCCGAGCCCAACGGCCTGGGCTCGATCCGCGAGGTCCGCGGCGGCGGCCCGACCTTCGAGGAAACCATCACCGCCTTCGATCCGCCCGCGCGCATCGAGTACCAGGTGACCCGCGGCGGGCTGATCAAGAACCACATCGGCCGCATGCTGTTCAGCGACGCGGAGGGCGGCACGAAGCTCGATTACACGATCGAGTTCGACCCGAGGATCCCGTTCACCGGCGGCCTGATTGCCTCGGTGCTCTGCACGGCCTGGCACCGCGGCGTGCACAAGGCGGTCGAGGGCCTCGCCCGCGAGGCGTGATGTTCCCCTCTCCCAGGGAGAGGGTAGGGTGAGGGCGTGAGAGTCGTCAGCCACACCTGCTCCAACACCGAGATTGCCTGCGCGCTGGGCTGCGCCGGCAGGCTCGTGGGCGTCGACACCGATTCCGACTTCCCGGTTGATGTGGTCACGCCGCTGCCCAAGCTCGGTCGCGATCTCGAGCTCGACGTGGCGCAAGTCGAGTCGCTGCGGCCCGACCTGGTGCTAACTTCGCTGACCGTGCCGGGCCACGAGCGCATCGTGGATGCGCTGCGCGCGGCCGGCCTGCCGGTGCTGGTGATTGATCCGATCGGGCTCTCCGGTGTCTACGACTCCATCGCGCAGATTGCCGAGGCACTCGGCGTGCTCAAGAAGGGTCGCTCGCTGATTGCAAAAATGCAGGCGGAGATGCCGCCGGTCGAGCCCCAAGGCGAGCGGCCGAAGATCCTGGTCGAGTGGTGGCCCAAGCCGGTCATCGCGCCGGCGCGGTTGTCCTGGATCAACGAACTGGTCCGCCTGGCCGGTGGCGTGAATCCGTTCGAGATGCTCGAAGGCAAGAGCGCGGAAATCCCCGATGAGGCAGCGCGGGCGGCTGCGCCCGATGCGGTCGTGATGAGTTGGTGCGGCGTGAAGGAGGACAAGTACCACGCGCACGTTGTCGCTCGCCGTCCCGGCTGGAGCGAAGTACCGGCCGTAAAGAATTCGCGGATCTATCCGGTTACCGAGGCTTTCCTCGGCCGGCCCGGGCCGCGGCTCGTGGAGGGTTACCGCGCCCTGGCAAAGATTTGTTCCCTCTCCCCGCTTGCGGGGAGAGGGTCAGGGTGAGGGTGAGGGGCCAGGAAAGGAAAAGGACTGCGACCCCTTTTCTTTTCAGGCGCGGTCGCGCGCGCTCGCGGCGTGCGCCTGCAAGCCTTCTGCATCCGCCAGGGCGCCGGCAATGCCGACCAGTTTCTTCGCGCCCTCGGGCGTGCAGGCGATGAGGCTGCTGCGTTTCTGGAATTCGTACACGCCCAGCGGACTCGCGTAGCGCGCCGCGCGCGACGTGGGCAGCACGTGGTTGGGCCCGGCGCAGTAATCACCGAAAGCCTCCGGCGTGTGCCGGCCGAGGAACACGGCGCCGGCGTTGCTCACGCCCTTCACCAGAGTTTCCGGGTTTGCCACCGATAGCTCGAGGTGCTCGGGCGCGATGCGGTTCACCAGCTGGATGGCCTCGTTGAGGCTCTTGGTGTGGATCAGCGCGCCGCGGTTCTTGAGCGAGTCGGCGATGATCCGACGGCGCGGCAGCATTTTCACGCGCGCGTTCATCGCGGCCACCACGCGCTGCAGGTAGTCGCCGTCCGGTGAAATGAGGATGGCCTGCGCGTCTTCGTCGTGCTCGGCCTGCGAGAACAGGTCCATGGCGATCCAGTCGGGCTCGGTCTGGCCGTCGCAGACAATGACAATCTCTGAAGGCCCGGCGATGGCGTCGATGCCCACTTTGCCGAACACCAGGCGCTTGGCGGCGGCGACATAGGCGTTGCCGGGGCCGACGATCTTGTCCACCGCCGGGATCGTGGCCGTGCCGTAAGCCAGCGCAGCGATACCCTGCGCGCCGCCCACCGCGAACACGCGGTCCACGCCGGCCAGGTGCGCGGCCGCCAGCACCAGCGGATTACGCTCGCCCTTGGGCGTGGGCACCACCATGATGATCTCGCGCACGCCGGCGACCTTGGCCGGGATCGCGTTCATCAGTACCGAGGACGGATACGCCGCCTTGCCGCCGGGGACGTAAATGCCGACGCGGTCCAGCGGCGTGACGCGCTGTCCGAGCTTGTTGCCGTGCTCATCCAGGTATTCGAATTCCGCGATCTTCTGCTTCTCGGCGTAGGTGCGGATGCGGTTGGCGGCGGTTTCGAGCGCATTGCGCAGTTCGCCGGGCAGCGAGCGCCAGGCGCCCGAGCGTGTCTCGGTGCCGATCTCGAGGTCGCGCACGGTCGGCGTGTGGCGGTCGTAACGCGTGGTGTATTCGATCAGCGCCGCGTCGCCGCGCGCGCGCACGTCGGCCACGATCTGCGCGGCCGAGGCGGTGACTTCGGCCGTGGCTTCCGGCGTGCGGTCCAGCAACTGCGTGAAGGCCGCTTCGAAGCCGGCCTCGCGCGTATCGAGCCGGCGGATTTCGAGCGGCGGCGAGCGATCGCCGCCGCGGTCGCGGCCGCGCCGGCTCATGCCTTTTCCCGGAAGCGCGTCAGCCAGCTGCGGATCAGCGCGTGCTTCATCTTCATCGCGGCCTTGTTGACGACCAGCCGCGCCGAGACCTGCGCGATGGTCTCGACTTCCTTCAGGCCATTGGCCTTCAGCGTCTTGCCGGTGTTGACGAGATCGACGATGCAGTCCGACAGCCCGACCAACGGCGCCAGCTCCATCGAGCCGTAGAGCTTGATGATCTCGACCTGCTGGCCGCGCGCGGCGAAGTGGCGGCGCGTGATCTCGGGATACTTGGTCGCGACACGCGGGCGATCCAGCGTCTCGATCGGCTTGCCGCGCACCGGCGCCGCGACGACCAGGCGGCACTTGGCAATGCCGAGGTCCAGCGGCTCGTATAGCGCTTCGCCGCCGTGCTCCATCAGCACGTCCTTGCCGACGATGCCGAGATCCGCCGCGCCGTGCTCCACGTAGGTGGGCACGTCGGCCGGCCGGATGATCAGGAGCTGTACGCCCGGCGCGCGCGAGCGCAGCCGCAGCGCGCGGTCGTTGAGGCCGCCGGACGGCGACAGGCCGAGCGCGTCCAGCAGCGGCGCGCTGTCTTCGAGGATGCGGCCTTTGGAGAGGGCAATCGTGAGCATGGGCCGCGCAGTGTACTAAAGGGGACGCACACCTTTATCGGCCGGTGCCCCACCCCAAATAAAGGTGTGCGTCCCCTTTACTTACCCTTTACTTAAGTCGGATCAGGATTTCGGACGGCGCCGCACCACTTCTTCCAGCATGCGGATGGCGGGGGCATCCTTGTCCCGCCCCATGATCCGCTTCTGCCGGATCAGTTCGTCCAGCGACAGCACGTCAATCTCTCCGGAATCCAGCGACAGCCTCACGCTCTGCTGGCGCAGGTCGTCATAGCGGCTGTTCTTGCCGATGAAGCCCAGCACGTCGAATGGGCCGGCATTTGTCAGAAGAAGCAGATGGCCGCCGGCGAGGATGTCCTCCCGCGTCGGGCGCAGGATCTGGCGGTGCTCCCGGAAGCGCGCGTCGAGTTCGCCAAGCGCTGCCAACAGGCGATCCGCGTTGCGACTCTCCACGCGGATCAGCGCGTCAAGGTCGAAGGTTGTCACCGGCGCTCCGTGCAGTACGGCGGCAACACCACCGACGACGACGAACTCAACCCGATGGCGGGTCAGAACTTCCAGGATGTGGCCGAAGCTGCCGCTCATCGCCAACTCGCACCTGCGCCAGGAACGAAACTCTCGATTCCAGCTCGGCCAGCCTCTGCGACGGCGTCAGCGTCAGGAACCAGTCGACAAGACCGACGTCCTGGTCCGGTACGGCGGTCGCAGCGATCTTGGGCATGACGCCGACTGTAGCGCGCATCGGTCCGCCCCGCGATCATTTGCTGACGCGACGGATCCGCGCCCCGAGCTGCTTGAGCTTCTCCTCGATGTGCTCGTAGCCGCGGTCGATGTGGTAAATCCGGTCCACGCGCGTCTCGCCCTGCGCCACCA
Organism: Gammaproteobacteria bacterium; assembly: GCA_043767605.1. Classification (GTDB taxonomy): domain Bacteria; phylum Pseudomonadota; class Gammaproteobacteria; order Nevskiales; family Nevskiaceae; genus JACPFV01. The sequence continues at coordinate 4,283 of JAYUGN010000273.1, read as the reverse complement.
GGCCGGCCAGTACCAGCGAGGCGGAGGCCCGCAGGTCGGTGGCCATCACCGGCGCGGCGGTGAGGGTCTCGCGGCCGGTGACGATGGCGGTGTTGCCCTCGATCTGGATGTCGGCGCCCAGGCGCAGCAGTTCCTGCGCGTGCATGAAACGGTTCTCGAAAATCGTCTCGACGATGGTCGCGGTGCCGTCGGCCACGCTGTCCAGCGCCATGAACTGCGCCTGCATGTCGGTGGGAAACCCCGGGTGCGGCTGGGTGTGCAGGTCCACGGCCTTGGGCCGGCGTCCGCGCATGTCGAGCTCGATGTAGCCCTCGCCGGTTGCGATGCGGGCACCCGCGCTGCGCAATTTGTCCAGCACGGCGTCGAGCTGGCTTGCGTCGGCCTCGCGGATGCGCACGCGCCCGCGCGTGATCGCCGCGGCGCACAAGTAGGTGCCGGTCTCGATGCGATCCGGCAGCACGCGGTGCGTGGCGCCGTGCAGCTTGTCCACGCCCTGGATCACGATCGTCGAAGTGCCCGCGCCGGCGATCTTCGCTCCCATCGCGACGAGGCAGCGGGCGAGGTCCACGATCTCCGGCTCGCGCGCGCTGTTCTCGAGCACGGTCTCGCCGTCGGCCAGGCAGGCCGCCATCATCAGGTTTTCGGTGCCGGTCACCGTCACCGTGTCCATGACGATGCGCGCCCCCGTGAGCCGGCCCGCCTTCGCATGGATGTAGCCGCCCTCGACCTTGATCTGCGCGCCCATTCTTTCCAGGCCCATCAGGTGCTGGTCCACGGGCCGCGCGCCGATCGCGCAACCGCCCGGCAGCGACACGTGCGCCTCACCGTGCCGCGCCACCAGCGGCCCGAGCACGAGGATCGCCGCGCGCATGGTCTTCACCATCTCGTAGGGTGCGGTGCAGTTGGCGAGCTTGCCGGCGTCCACCACCAGCGTGTCGCGCTCGGCGATGGTGACCTCGCAGCCCATCTGCCGCAGCAGGCGGTTGCAGGTGGCCACGTCCTCGAGCTGCGGCACATTGGAGACGGCCAGCGGCTCGTCGATGAGCAGCGAGGCGCAGAGAATCGGCAGGGTGGCGTTCTTGGCGCCGCTCGCGCGGATCTCGCCGTTGAGCGGCACGCCGCCTTCTATAAGGAGTTTGTCCATGGGCCTTTTTAGCTGAACGGGTTGGTCAGCTGGACGCCCGTGCCCGCGAAGTCTTCCACGTTACGGGTGACTACCGCCAGATCGTGGATCAGGGCGATGGCGGCAATCTGCCGGTCAATCGGGTTTTGCGGCCGGCGCGCCATCAACGCGCCCCAGACCTGCGCGCATTCAGCGTCGAAATCCAGGATCCGGCCGGCGAATTCCGAGCTGATGCGGTCCAGCCAGGTCTGCAGTTGCCGGGCCTGGCGGGTGTCACCCCGCTGGCGAATGATTTCCAGGCCGCAGCGCAATTCCCCCACGGTCTGGACCGCCAGGTAGATCTGATCGGGCGGCGTCTCCTGCCAGAACGCCCGGACGCCCGGGTTGGCCTTGTCGCCCTTGCGGGCCTCGCTGATAACGTTGGTATCGACCAGCAGGCCGCTCATCGGGTCCGGCGGCGCACGTCAAAATCGGCGTCGCGCCCGACGTTGGGCATGCTGCCGAGAACTTCTGCGAGCGAGCGGCGTGCCGGGCGCAGCAGGGCGCCCCTCAGGATTTCACGATGCTCGGCTTCGGCGCTGTGGCCGCGCTGCGCGGCCCGGCGCTTGAGGGCCAGCGTCACGCTCTTGTCCACATTGCGCACCACCAGGCTGGTCGCCATGAAAGCTCCGGGTTGAAATCAATGATTGCATTTTAGTCGCGCAGTGCAAGCAATGCAATCATCCGGCTCCGGAGCCCAGGCGGCGATTGCCCGCGCTCATTTGGCAGGAGCCTCGTCCCGGGCGATCAGCGCGGCGAGGCGCGGGTCCTTGCGAGGCTTCAGGCGCCGTGCGGCCGCGGCGCCCGCGTCGTCAGCTTCAGCGCGTGGATCTCGCGGCCCATTTTGTCGCCGAGCGTGGCGTAGACCATCCGATGCATCTGCACCGGCGTCTTGCCCGCAAACTGCGACGAGATGACCTCCGCCTCGAAGTGCTGGCCGTCGTCGCCGGTCACGGTGACGCTCGCGCCCGGCAGTCCGGCCTCGATCAACCTCTTTATTTCTTCCTTGTTCACTTCACGGCCGCAACTTGTAGCCGGTGTGCAACAGCCGCAGGCAGATGGCGCTCAGCACCACGAACAACCCGCCGGTCCAGGCCAGGCACTGCCACACCGGCATGTCGCCCGTGCCGAGGAAGCCGTGGCGGAAGCCGTCGATCATGTAGAAGAACGGGTTGAAGCGGGAAAGGTGGAACCAGAACGGCGGCAGCGAGTGGATCGAGTAGAACGCGCCCGACAGGAACGAGGCCGGCAGGATCAGGAAGTTCTGGAACGAAGCCAGGTGGTCGAACTTGGCCGAGACGATACCCGCGATCAGGCCGATCACCGCCATGCTGCCGCCCGCGAACAGGTACATGCCGAACAGCACCAGCGGCTCGCGCAGCGGCAGGTGCACGAAGGGCCAGGTGGCGAGGTACAGCACGATGCCGACCAGGCCGGCGCGGACCAGCGCGGCGGCAAGGTAGGCCGCGAATATTTCCCACGCGGCAATCGGCGACATCAGGAGGAACACCAGGTTGCCGAGCAGCTTGGACTGGATGAGGGACGAGGAGCTGTTGGCGAAGGCGTTCTGGATCACGCTCATCATGATCAGGCCGGGAATCAGGAACTGCGTGTAGCTCACGCCGGGATAGACCTCGACGCGGCCCTGCATGACCTGGCCGAACACCATCAAATAAAGGAGTGCGGTGACCACCGGCGCGGTCACGGTCTGGCCGAGCACGCTGTAGAAGCGCTTGATCTCCTTGAGCGTGAGCGTGCGCAGGCCGCCGTAGTTCACGTCGATCACGCCTTCACCGCCTTGGGCATCTGGGTCATCTCGATGAAGATGTCCTCGAGCTTCGGCTCGCGGGTGTGCACGTCCTCGATGCGCGCGCCGCCGGCGCGCAGCGCTTCGAGCACGTCGCCGATCGGGTGCTTGCTGCGCTCGAGCTTGAGCTCGACTTCGCCATCCTTCTCGCTGTCCACCAGCGGCCGCAGGCTCTCGGGCAGCGTGCTGCCCGAGAGCTTCACGCGCAGGAAGCGGAACGGGTGGCGGCCCAGCAGTTCGCGCGTGCCTTCAACCACTTTCACCAGGCCCTGGTTGATGATCGCCACGCGCTGGCACAAATCCTCGGCTTCCTCGAGGTAGTGCGTGGTCAGCACGATCGTGTGGCCGGCCTTGTGCAGCTCGCGCGTGAATTCCCACAGCGTGCGGCGCAGGTCCACGTCCACGCCGGCGGTGGGCTCGTCGAGAATCACCACGGCGGGTTTGTGTACCAGCGCCTGGGCGATCAGCACGCGGCGCTTCTGGCCACCCGAGAGCGTGCGCATCATCGCGTTGCGCTTTTCCTTGAGCTCCAGCCGCTCGATCAGCGAATCGATCCACGGCCAGTGGTCCTCGCCGCAGCCGTAATAGCCGGCCTGCAGGCGCAGCATGTCGATGACGTTGAAGAACGGGTCGAACACCAGTTCCTGCGGCACCACGCCCAGGCTCTTGCGCGCCTTGCGGAAGTCGCCGACCGTGTCGTGGCCCAGCACCGCGACGGTGCCGGCGGATGCGCGCACCAGTCCCGCGATGATGTTGATCAGCGTGGACTTGCCGGCGCCGTTGGGGCCGAGCAGGCCGAAGAATTCGTTGCGGCCGATGGTGAGGTCGATGCCCTTGAGCGCGTGGACCTTGCCGTAGGATTTCTGGACGCCGCGGATCTCGATCGCGGGGGCTTGCGGGTCAGTGCTCATGGGGGCGCGAATTATAAGTGAAAGGGGACAGACCCCATTTCCCCGGTAAACTTGCCGTCATGGATTCCGCCGCTTTCAGGAAGCTGGGCCGCAAGGCGCTCGAGATCGAGCGTCAGGGGCTCGACGAGCTCATTGCGCGGGTGGACGACAGCTTCGCCCGCGCCTGCCAACTGCTGCTCGCCTGCAAGGGCCGCGTCGTGGTCAGCGGCATGGGCAAGAGCGGCCACGTCGCCGGCAAGATCGCCGCGACGCTGGCCTCGACCGGCACGCCTTCGTTCTTCGTGCACCCGGGCGAGGCCTCGCACGGCGACCTGGGCATGATCACGCGCGGCGACACGGTGCTCGCGATCTCCTATTCCGGCGAGACCGCCGAACTGCTGCAGATCCTGCCGCTGATCAAGCG
>JAYUGN010000272.1:0-10071 GCA_043767605.1 Gammaproteobacteria bacterium | reverse complement strand
AGGTCGTTTTGCAGGAATGTTTTGCAAGTTCATGGGAACGCAAAACATTGTTCTGCGGAACTAGGCGGGAGGCCGAAGGCGCAAATCCGCCCGGAATCGCTCAGGCAACCGGAGCGCACGATGGTCGAACTCTGGAGAGTCTTCGCTTGAGCCCGTGCTGCACTGCGGGAGTGCGCGGCACCGACGGGGCAGGAGTGCGATGAACATCACTCTGAACTCTCAGGTCCAAGGACAGAGGGGCGGACCGCAGGCGCGGTCCGCCTTTATTTGTTTCTGGAGCGTTTGATGCTTAAAACCACTGCGCTGCACGCCCGTCACCAGGCCCTCGGCGCCAAGCTGGTGGACTTTGGCGGCTGGGAAATGCCGATCCACTACGGCAGCCAGCTTGAGGAGCACCACGCGGTGCGCGCGGGCTGCGGAATGTTCGACGTGGCCCACATGAGCGCCGTGGACCTCACCGGCGCGCGCACGCGCGAGTTCCTGCGCACGTTGGTGGCCAACGATGTCGCCAAGCTGAAAGTCCCGGGCAAGGCGCTCTACACCTGCATGCTGAATCTGGCCGGCGGCGTCATAGACGACCTCATCATTTATTTCCAGCATGAAGGCTGGTTCCGCATGGTCGTGAACGCCGGCACCACCGACAAGGATCTCGCCTGGATTCGCCCGGCCGCCGCGAAATTCGGTGTCGAGGTGAAACACCGCAGTGACCTCGGGATCCTCGCGGTGCAGGGTCCGCAGACGCGTGCGCTGGTGGCAAAGCACATTCCTGCCGCGATCCGCGACACCGCGCTCGCGCTGAAAGCATTCCAGTCGGCCTGTTCGGAGCCGTGGTTCGTCGCGACGACCGGCTACACCGGCGAGGACGGTTTCGAGTTCATGCTGCCGCATGCGCAACTCGTCGAACTGTGGGACAAGCTCGCGGCGGACGGCGTGAAGCCCATCGGCCTGGGCGCGCGCGACACGTTGCGCCTCGAGGCCGGCATGAACCTCTACGGCCAGGACATGGACGATACGGTGACGCCACTCGAATGCGGCCTCACCTGGACGGTCGCCTTCGATCCGGCCGACCGCGCGTTCACCGGCCGCAGCGTGCTCGATGCCGCGCGCGCCGCGCCTGCGCGCAAGCAGTTCGCGCTGGTGCTCGAGGGCCGCGGCATCCTGCGCTCGCACATGAAGCTGCGCTTCGCCAACGGCGCAACCGGCGAGACCACCAGCGGCAGCTTTGCGCCGACGATGAAGACATCCATCGCGCTGGCGCGCGCGCAGGCGCATGGCAGCGGCGCCTGCGAAGTCGAAATACGCGGTCAGTGGATCGCGGCGCGTGTGGTCAGCGCGCCGTTCGTGCGTAACGGCAAGGTTCTGGTCTAACCGTCATGCCCGCAAAGGTGGGCATCCATACTGGATTCCCGCTTGCGCGGGAATGACAAATACGGAGAAAACAGATGAGCAAGGTTCCCAGCGAGCTGAAGTACACCAAGTCCCACGAATGGGTGAAGAAGCAGGCGGACGGCACGGTGATCATCGGCATCACCGATCACGCGCAGGCCGCGCTCGGTGATCTCGTGTTCGTCGAAGTGCCGAAGACGGGCCGCAGGCTCAACGCCGGTGAAGCGGCGGCGGTGGTTGAATCCGTCAAGGCGGCTTCCGATGTCTATGCGCCGATCACGGGCGAAGTGCTCGAGGGCAACCCCGCGCTCGCGACCACACCCGAGACGCTGAACCAGGATCCGTACGGCAAGGGCTGGATGTTCAAGCTCAAGCCAGCCAACGCCGCCGAGGTGGACAAGCTGCTCGATGCGGCGGGATATACGAAGTCCCTGGCTGACGAAGGTCACTAAGAATGCCGTTCATCCCGCACACCGAAACCGACGTCGCCGAGATGCTCAAGGCGATCGGCGCAAATAAGTTCGACGACCTGTTCGACGAGATCCCGGCCGAGCTGCGCTGCGGCAAGCTCGACGCGGTGCCGGCAGGCCTGCCGGAGATGGAAATCGCGCGCCTCATGCATGAGCGCGCCTCGCTTGACGGCTCGGCGCTGAACTTCATCGGCGCCGGCGCCTACGAGCACCACATCCCGGCGGCGGTGTGGGAAATCACCACGCGCGGCGAGTTCTACTCGGCCTACACGCCGTACCAGGCCGAGGCGAGCCAGGGCACGCTGCAGGTGCTCTACGAATTCCAGTCGATGATGACGGCGCTGACCGGCATGGAGGTCTCGAACGCCTCGCTGTATGACGGCGCCTCGGCGCTGGGCGAGGCGATGTTGATGGCGGTGCGCGCGAACGGCAAGAGCCAGTCGCGCAAGGTGCTGGTGCCGAGCGCAACGCATCCGTTCTACCGCGAGGTGGCGTACGCGACCACGCACGCGCAGGGTCTCGAACAGGTCGGCCTGGTGTATTGCGCCGAGAGCGGCGAGACGATGGCCCAGCAGTTGAAGAAATACGAGGGACAGGACTTCTGCGCCGTCGTGATCCAGCAGCCGAACTTCTTCGGCGTGATGGAAGACGTGGATGCGATCACCGACTGGGCGCACGCCAACGGCGCGCTCGTCATCGCGGTGGTCAACCCGGTTTCGCTGGCGCTGCTGAAGGCGCCGGGGACCTGGGGTGCGCCAGGTCCCGGAATGGGCGCCGACATCGTGGTGGGCGAAGGCCAGCCGATGGGCGCGCCGCTCGCCTCGGGTGGGCCTTACTTCGGCTTCATGTGCGCCAAGCAGGCCTTCGTGCGACAGATGCCGGGCCGCATCGTCGGCCGCACCGTGGACCTCGACGGCAAGCCGGGCTTCACGCTGACGCTGCAGGCGCGCGAGCAGCACATCCGCCGCAGCAAGGCGACCAGCAACATCTGCACGAACCAGGGCCTGCTCGTCACCGCGGCGACGATCCACATGTCGATCCTCGGGCCGGCGGGCCTCGCCAGCGTGGCCTCGGCCTGCCTGAAGAACCTCGCCAGCCTGCGCCGGCAGCTCGCGGCGATCCCCGGGGTATCGCCGGTGTTCACCGGCGCGCACTTCCACGAGTGTGTGCTCAGGCTCGACCGTCCGGTCGCGCCGGTGCTCGCGGCGCTGTCGCGTGCCGGCATCCTCGGCGGCTACGACCTGTCGAAGCACTACCCTGAACTCGGCCATGCGCTGCTGGTGTGCGCCACCGAAACCAAGACCGAAGCCGACCTTGCGCAATACGCGCAGGCGCTGGCCGCGGCCCTCACGCAAGCGGCATAGGAGAACAACCATGGCGACCATCACACTCAGGGGCAACCCGGTCCACACCAGCGGCGAGCTGCCGAAAATTGGCAGTACGGCGCCGGCCTTCAAGCTTGTTGGCTCCAAGCTCAACGACGTCTCGCTCGGCGATTTCGCCGGCAAGAACAAGGTGCTGAACATCTACCCGTCGATCGACACGCCGACCTGCGCGATTTCCACGCGCAAGTTCAACGAGAAAGTGTCTGGCCTCAAGGACACGGCGGTGCTCTGCATCGCGGCCGACCTGCCGTTCGCGATGAGCCGCTTCTGCGGCGCCGAAGGGCTCAAGGACGTGGTGACGCTCTCGACGTTCCGCGCGCCGGGCTTCATGAAGGACTACGGCGTGGCGATGCAGGACGGTCCGCTGGCCGGACTGTGCGCGCGCGCGGTCGTGGTGCTGGATGCCGACAACACGGTGAAGTACACGGAACTCGTCAAGGAGATCGCCGACGAGCCCGACTACGAGGCGGCGCTGAAAGCGCTGGACTGACATGGCTGAAAAACTGATTTTCGAGCACTCGCGCGCGGGCCGGCAGGCCTGGGCGCAGAACCCGGGCAATGAGGTCGATGTCTCCAGCATCCCGGCGAAGCTGCGCCGCGCGGTGCCACCGCTGCTGCCGGAAGTCTCCGAGCTGCAGGCGGTGCGCCACTACACGCGGCTGTCGCAGCTGAATTTCTCGATCGACACGCATTTCTATCCGCTGGGCTCCTGCACGATGAAATACAACCCGCGCGCGTGCAACACGCTCGCGAGCCTGCCGGAGTTCCTCGCGCGCCACCCGCTGGCGCCGGTGGAGCGCAGCCAGGGCTTGCTCGCGTGCTTCTACGAGCTGCAGGAAATGCTGAAGGCGGTCACGGGCATGGCCGGCGTCTCGCTCACCCCCATGGCTGGCGCGCAGGGCGAGTTCGCCGGCGTGGCGATGATCCGCGCATACCACCGCTCGAGGAACGACCTCGCGCGCACCGAGATCCTCGTGCCGGATGCCGCGCATGGCACCAATCCCGCCACCGCGACGATGTTGGGCATGACGGTGAAGGAAATTCCTACCGACGACCACGGCGACGTGGACCTCGAAGCGCTGAGGACCGCGCTGGGGCCGCAGACCGCCGGCATCATGCTGACGAACCCTTCCACGCTCGGCGTGTTCGAGCGGCGCATCAAGCAGATCGCGGAGCTGGTACACCAGGCCGGCGGCCTGCTGTACTACGACGGCGCCAACCTCAACGCGATTCTCGGCAAGGTCCGGCCCGGCGACATGGGCTTCGACGTGATCCACATGAACTTGCACAAGACCTTCTCGACGCCGCACGGCGGCGGCGGCCCGGGCTCGGGCGCGGTGGGCGTGAGCAAGCGCCTGCTGCCGTTCATGCCGATCCCGCTGGTGGGTAAAGAGCCCTCACCCCAACCCTCACCCGGCCCTTCGGGCCACCCTCTCCCGCAAGCGGGAGAGGGCAAATATCGGTGGCTGGACGAAACCGACCTGCCGCTGTCCATCGGCCGGCTCTCGACCTTCATGGGCAACGCCGGCGTGCTGCTGCGCGCGTACATCTACGCGCGGCTGCTCGGCCGCGAAGGCATGCACCGCGTCGCCGAGTTCGCCACGCTCAACGCCAACTACCTGCAGTCGCAACTGGCCGCCAAGGGCTTCGACCTCGCCTTCAAGGGCCGCCGCGCGAGCCACGAGTTCATCATCACGCTCAAGCGCCAGAAGCAGCAGATCGAGCTGACTGCGACCGACGTCGCCAAGCGCCTGCTCGACTACGGCTTCCACGCGCCGACGATCTACTTCCCGCTGCTGGTGCCCGAGTGCCTGCTGATCGAGCCGACCGAGACGGAAGACAAGGAGACGCTGGACGCCTTCGTGGAGGCGCTGGTCAAGATCTGGGACGAGGGCAAGAAGGACATCGCGTTCGTGAAGGGCGCGCCGTATACGCTGCCGGTCCGCCGCCTCGACGACGTGCGCGCCGCACGGCAGCTCGACATCGCCTGGCGCAAGCCGGCGTAACCAAGGAGAAGCCATGGCGGACGGAATGAAGGGCCTGCCGCGACTGTGGCGCGCGACGGTCGTCTCGTACTGGGGCCTGGGCTACGCGCTCAGGAACGAGGAGGCCTTCCGCATCGAGGCTGTTTGCGCAGTGCTGCTGTTCCCGGTGGCGCTGTGGCTCGGCCACTCGGGCCTGGAGCGCGCGGTGCTGGTGATGTCGCTGGTCTGCGTGCTCATCGTGGAGCTGCTGAATTCAGGCATCGAGGTCGCAATCGACCGCATCGGCAAGGAAATCCATCCCTTGTCCGGCGCGGCCAAGGATCTCGGCTCGGCAGCGGTGCACCTGTCGCTGCTGCAGGTGCCGCTGGTCTGGGGTCTCGTGCTGCTCTCGTGAATACTGGATCCCCGCTTTCGCGGGGATGACAAGGAATGACAATGTCGGTACTGATCTGCGGTTCGCTGGCCTACGACACCATCATGGTGTACCCCGGCTATTTCAAGAACGACATCCTGCCGGACAAGGTGCACATGCTGAACGTGTCCTTCCTCGTGCCGCAGATGCGCAAGGAATTTGGCGGCTGCGCCGGCAACATCGCCTACACGCTCGCCATGCTCGGCGGCGACGCGTTGCCGATGGGCACGGTGGGCGGCGATTTCGCGCCGTACGCGAAGCGCTTCGACGAACTGAAAATCCTGCGCACGCACATCAAGCCGCTCGACGACGTGTTCACCGCGCAGGCCTACATCGTCACCGACATGGACGACAACCAGATCACCGCGTTTCATCCGGGCGCGATGAACCAGGCGCACACGCAGGACATCGCGACCAAGGGCGTGAAGCTCGGCTCGATCTCGCCGGACGGCAAGGAGGGCATGATCCTGCACGCGCGGCAATTTGCCGACGCCGGCATCCCGTTCCTGTTCGATCCCGGCCAGGGCCTGCCGATGTTCAACGGCGACGAGCTGAAATTGTTCATCACGCAGGCCAGCTACCTCGCGGTCAACGACTACGAGGCCGAGCTGCTGATGAAGCGCACCGGCTGGACACTCAAGCAGGTCGCCGAGCGCGTGGACGCGCTGATCGTCACGCGCGGCGCCAAGGGCTCGCATATCTACGCCAAAAAGAAGCACCACGAGATTCCCTGTGCGCGGGCCGATTCGCTGGCCGATCCGACCGGCTGCGGCGATGCCTACCGCGGCGGCCTGCTGTACGGCCTGCGGAGCGGCCTGGACTGGGAAACGACCGGCCGCATCGCCTCCCTGATGGGCGCGATCAAGATCGAGCGGCCCGGCACGCAGAACCACCGCATCACGATGGAGGCGTTGCGCGCGCGCTTCAAGAAAGAGTTCAGGTACGAGCTGAAGTAGGTCCGTCGTCGCCCGGGTAGCGTTGCTGGATCGCGAGGAAACCGTCGAGGTTGTCCAGCATCAGGTCCACCAGCCGCGGGTCGAATTGCGCGCCGCGCTGTGCGCGGATGTACTCCACCACTTGTTCGGTCGGCCAGGCGTGCTTGTAGACGCGCCGCGTGCTGAGCGCATCGAACACGTCGCACAACCCCGTGATGCGCGCGAACAGGTGGGTCTGCCGGCCGACCAGGCCGCGCGGATAGCCCTTTCCGTCCCAGTGCTCGTGGTGGCCGCCCACAACGGTCTCGGCGGCCATCAGCAGCGGCCCGCGCTGGCTCTCGAGCATGCGCTGGCCTTTCGCCACGTGGGTCTCCATCAGGCGGCGCTCGTCGGCGGACAGCTCGCCTGGCTTGTTGAGGATGGCGTCGGGGATCGCCACCTTGCCGAGGTCGTGCATCGCAGCGGCGACCCCGACGGAGTCGATGTCCTCGGGTGACAGCCCCAGCAGCCCCGCCAGCAGCCGCGAATACTCCGACACCCGGTGCACGTGGTTGTGCAGGTCCTTCGAGCGCTCCTCGATGCCGGCGCTGAGCAGCAGGATGAGGTGGCGCTGTGAATCGAGCAGTTCCTGGGTCAGCGTGAGGTTCTCGAGCGCGGTGGCGACGTTGCGGCAGAACAGCTCGATCAAGCGCACGTCCGCAGGGGAGAACGGCGTTTCGCTCGACAGGTACACGACGTAGCGGCTGTCCTCGCGGGTCGCGAAGTAGGCGGCGAAGTGGTGGGCGCTGATGTCGAAATTGCCGGAATCGATGGCCTTGCGCACGTGCTTCAGCGCGTCGGCCGGCAGCACCTCATCGGCCAGGGAGCCCTCGGAGCCCTGGTACAGGCCCGTCCCGGCGGAGACGCGCATCTTGCCGTCGGCCAGGCGCGCCGCCAGGCCGCTGGCGCTGACGATGACGGCGTCGCGGCGCGCATACAGCAGGGCCGCGACCTGCTCGAGCACGCCGCGCTGGAACTGCACCAGCGAGCGCTCCTGCAGCAGGTTCGCCGAGGCCTCGATGACGTTCTCGAGGCCAACGCGGGTGCGCTCCATCGCGATCAGTTCGCGGTACAGGCTCAGCCCGGTCTGCAGCACGGTGAACAGCTTGGTCGTCGTGAGCTCGGTTTTCTCCTTGTAGTCGTTGATGTCGAACTTGCGCACGACCTCGAGCTCCGGCGCCTGCCCGGGCTGGCCGGTGCGCAGCACGATGCGAACGAAACGGTTGCCGAGCTCGTTGCGGATCGCCTGCACTGCCTCGAGGCCGGCGTGCTCGGTCTCCATGACCACGTCCATCAGGATCAGCGCGACGTCGGCTTCTTGCCGCATCAGTGCCACGGCTTCCCGCCCCGTGTACGCGCTCAGCAGCTTGAGGGGCCGGCCCAGCACCTTCAAGGACCTCACGGCCAGCTCGGTAACTTTGTGGATCTCCGCATCGTCGTCGACGATCAGGACCTTCCAGGGCTCGATCTCGGCCGCCGCCGCTGCGGGCATGGCGGGGGCAAACCTCATCAACTGGGCTGACTCCGCCGGCTTTTCCATGGCTGTCTCCTGGGCCTGCCTAGAACGTGAGCGTGAACGTGGTGCCGTGGCCCACCCGGCTCGCGGCAGTGATGGTACCGCCAAGCTGCTGGTGGACCAGATTGAAGACGATGTGCAGCCCGAGCCCGGTGCCGCCCTGGCCGCGCCGCGTGGTGAAGAACGGGTCGAAGATCCGCGGCAGGTCTGCCGGCGGGATGCCGCGCCCGTCGTCGGAGAACGTGATCTCGGTGCAGCCCGTCATCTGCAGCACGCGGATCCGCAGCGTGCCGGGCTTGTCCGGCTCGAAGGCGTGGACCAGCGCGTTGACAACCAGGTTGGTGAAGATCTGCGACAGCGCGCCGGGAACGGTGTCGATTTCGATGTCCCCGGGGCATTCCAGCACCAGGTCGTGCGGCGTGCCCTTGAGCTTGGGCCGCAGGCTCAGCAGCACCTCCTCGGCATAGGTCTTGAGGTTCACGTGCCGCGGCTCGTCGCTGGTCTGGTCCACCGCCACGCGCTTGAAACTGCGGATCAGTTCGGCCGCGCGCTGCAGGTTCAGCAGGATGATGCTGCAGCCTTGCTCGAAGCCCAGCAGGAAATGGTCGAACTGGGCCTGGGTCAGCGAGCCGCTGTCGGCGGCGGCCCGGAGGGCCTCGACCTCGGCGTGCAGGTGCGAGGCCGCGGTCACGCCCACGCCGACCGGCGTGTTGATCTCGTGGGCTACGCCCGCCACCAGCCCGCCGAGCGAGGCCAACTTCTCGGCCTGGACCAACTGTGCCTGCGCGAACTTCAGCTGTTCGAGGGCCAGTTGCGTCTTGTGGACCTGCGCCTCGAGCGACAGGTTCAGCGTGCGCTGCGATTGCTCGGCGCGCTTGCGCTCGGTGATGTCGAAGATCGAAGCCAGCACGAAGCTGCCTTCGCCGGTCTCGATCGGGTTGAGGCCGATCTCGATCGGCACCTCGCGGCCGGCGGACGTCAGGCCATGCAGGTCGCGGCCGCCGCCCATCGCGCGGGTGGCGGGTGCCTCGAAGTAGCCGTCGCGAAGGTCCGGGTGCCGGTCGCGGACGCGGTGGGGCACCAGCATCTCGATCTTCTGCCCGAGCAGGGCCGTGCGCGGGTAGCCGAACATCCTCTCGGCCTGGGCATTGACGAGCGCCATGCGGCCTGCGCGGTCCACCATGATGATGGCGTTGGGCGCCGCTTCGACGACGAGCCGGAACAACTCGTCGGAGTGGCGCACCCCGATCGGCATGCCGTTATCCATCGCCCGATTGTAGGTCCACCGGACGGCCCTGCCACGTGGGAAGGACGCGGTATGGTGCTTTTTATCTAACGGCTAGCGCGCGAATGACGGCCTAGTGCGCCGCGAGGCCCGCCAGGCGAATCAGGTTGATCACCGGCTCCGGGTAGACGCCCAGGCCGAACATCAGCAGCGTCAGCAGCAGCACCATCACGCCGCCGACCTGCTGGGCCCAGTCGATCGGGGCGTCGAACTTCAACCGCTCCGGATCCTGCATGAACATCGTGACCACGACGCGCAGGTAGTAGTACAGGCCGATGGCGCTGCCCAGCACGACGGCGGCGATCAGCCACCACAGGTGGCCGTCGATGCCGGCGGCGATCACGTAGAACTTGCCGATGAAGCCGGCGGTGATCGGGATTCCGGCCAGCGACAGCATCATCGGCGTGAGGATCGCGACCAGCAGCGGGCGGCGCCAGAACAAGCCGCGGTAATCGTAGAGATGATCGGCGTCGCGGTCGCCGCGCGGGCTCGACATCAGCGCCACGACGCCAAAGGCGCCGAGCACGGTGACCGAGTAGGTGATCAGGTAGACGCCGACGGCCTCGACCGCAAGCTCCCCCGAGGCGATCAGCGCGACCAGCAGGTAGCCGATGTGCGCGATCGAGGAGTACGCCAGCAGGCGCTTGAGGTTGGTCTG
>JAYUGN010000271.1:0-3633 GCA_043767605.1 Gammaproteobacteria bacterium | reverse complement strand
CAGCAAGGCGGAAATCGTGGTGTGCACGGCGGGGGGCCTTGTGAGGCCCCTCGAACGAGGCGCACCGCACAGCGCAACACCTCCAAGACCACCGATGCAGAGCGGTTTGCGCCTGAGCGGCTAGCGAGGGCGGGCTGGATCCCCGCGTTCGCGGGGGTGACAGCGAGGGCGTGCCGAGCGACCAGCGAGGGCAGGCTGCTGGGCTTCGCTGCGCTCAGCCCAGCCTACGGCGGGGGTCAGCCCAGCCTACAGGCGCGGCAGCCAGTCGCCGACGCAGGCGTCGATGTGGTCCCACGCGGTGGCGAAGGCCTCGGGGCCCTCGCCGTAAGGGTCGGCGACCTCGTCCTGGCGCCAGCGCCCCAGCAGGTGCACGCGGCCGCGCAGCGGCGGCAAGCGCTCGTGCACCCAGTCAGCGTGCTCGCGCGTCATCACCAGCACGAGGTCGGCCGACTTCAGCAGCGGCGTAGTCGCCTGCTGGGCGCGGTGCGGCGCCAGGTCATGACCGTGCTGTTTCGCGACTTCGATCGCCAGCGGATCGGCCGGATGTCCGACCAGCGCGGAAGTGCCCGCCGAGATCACACCGACGCCGGACCTTGCGTGCCGCGCGCGCAGCAGCACTTCCGCAATCGGGCTGCGGCAGATGTTGCCGGTGCAGAGGACCAGGATGTTGTTGAACACGTGTCATTCCGCGCGGTCTGTCATTCCCGCGCAGGCGGGAATCCAGAGGGACGCCCGCGGCGCTGGATGCCCACGTCCGCGGGCATGACGTACGACCTCACGGCACCAGCACGATCTTGCCGGTCACCTTGCGCGCGAGCATGTCGTTGAGCGCGGTGGCGGCCTGCGCCAGCGGATAGCGCTTGCTGATATGCGGCTTGAGCTGCCCTGCCGTGTACCAGCCGAACAGTTGCTGGAAGTTTTCCCAGTTGGCTTTCGGCTCGCGCGCCACGAAGGCGCCCCAGAACACGCCGACCGCGCTCGCGCCCTTGAGCAGCAGGCGATTCAACGCAACTTCTGGAATCTTGCCGGCCGCGAAGCCGATTACGAGATAGCGGCCGTTCCAGTTGATCGCCGAGAAGCAGTCCTGCGCCAGGTCGCCGCCCACCGGATCGTAGATCACGTCTGCGCCCTGGCCCTTGGTCAGCGCCTTCACCGCTTCCTTCAGGCTGGTGGTCGAGTAATTCACGACCTCGTCGGCGCCCTGCTCCTTGCACAGCGCGAGTTTCTCGTCGCTGCTGGCCGCGGCGATTACGCGCGCGCCCATCAATTTCCCGAGCTGCACCGCGGCCAGGCCCACGCCACCGGCCGCGCCGAGCACCAGCAAGGTTTCACCGGCCTTCAGGTTGGCGCGCTGCTTGAGCGCGTGCAACGTGGTGCCATAGACGAACGGGAATGCCGCGGCGTCAACCAGGTCCATGCCACGCGGCAGCGCGAGCACGGCATCGCCCGAAGCGACCACTTCCTCGGCGTAACCGCCAGTCGGCACGATCGCGGCGACGGCGTCGCCGGGCCGCACGTGCTTCACCTTCTCGCCGACTTCGAGCACCGTGCCGGCGACTTCGCCGCCCGGCGTGAACGGCGGGGTGGCCTTGAGCTGGTACTTGCCCTGGATGATCAGCGTGTCCGGGAAATTGATGCCGGCGGCCTTCACCGCGATGCGCACGTCGCCCTTGCCCAGCGGCGGCGACTTCACATCCTCGTAGGCGAGCGTGTCGGGCGGACCGAAGGATTTGCAGACGATGGCTTTCATGGCGTGTTGCTCTTGTCGGGATCGGTGCCTTGCGCGGCTGCAGCGGCGGCTTCTACAGCTGCGGTTTCTGCGGCCGCGCGCTTCTTCTCGCCCGCTACCTTGGCGGCCAGCACCTGGTCGACCACCTTCTCGGCCTCCTTGAGTTCGGGCGGCAGCGAGAATTCCTTGGTGTCGAGGCCGGCGGCCTTCATGCCCTTGACCACCGCTTCAAGCGGCTTGGTGCTGCCGCGCGTGGAGGCAAAGGTCGTACCGGGGCGCACGATCATCACGTCGATCTTCTCGACGATCTTGCCCGTGTCGATCGTGGCGTTCGGGCCGGGCTGCTTGGACTTGGCCCATTTCTCGACCACCGAGAAATCCGAGGTCAGGCACAGGGCCAAGCCCTGCCCGTCGACCACGAGCATGGTCAGCGTACCCATCCGCGACACCCGGAGCTTGCCGAGCGCGTTCTGGTAAAGGCTGGTGATCTTGATCATGGCCGCGCAGTTTAGCCCACGCAGATCGTCATTCCCGCGACGCGGGAATCCAGCACCTGGCCCCGTCTTGCTCCGGGGTGACGGCGAGGCCGCCTAGAACGGGATGTCGTCGTCCTCGAAGTTCTTCTCGGCCACCGGCATCGCCGACGCCGATTCGCTGCGAGGGCTGCTGGCGCTGCGCTCGTAATTTGCGCCGCCGCCGCCCGCGCTGGCGCCGCCCGGCTTGCCGCCGAGCATCTGCATCTCGTCCGCCACGATCTCGGTCGTGTAGCGGTCCTTGCCTTCCTTGTCCTGCCACTTGCGCGTGCGCAGCTTGCCTTCGATGTAGACCTGGCTGCCTTTCTTCAGGTACTGGCCGGCGATCTCCGCCAGGCGGCGGAAGAACACCACGTTGTGCCATTCGGTCTTGTCTTTCTGCTCGCCTGTGGTCTTGTCCTTCCAGGATTCGGAAGTGGCGACGGTGACGTTGGCCACGGCTTCGCCGGACGGCAGCGAGCGCGTTTCCGGGTCTTTGCCGAGGTTGCCTACCAGGATGACTTTGTTGATTCCGCGGGCCATGTCAGTACCCCTTATTGGTGGTGTTTATGGAGCCGGCGAGTGAGCCGGGCTCGCTTACGCTGAACGAGCGGAGGGCAGCCTAAAGGAGGGGCGAAGACAAGGCAAACATTGCATGCGAAATCGGGGTCTGACCCCAATTGGGCTTTGCCCTATAGTGGCCGACTGCCCTCTTGCTGCTGCCAGATTGACGATGGATTTCATTCGCGTCCGCGGTGCCCGGACCCACAACCTCAAGAACATCTCGCTCGACCTGCCGCGCGACAAGCTCATCGTCATCACGGGCCTGTCGGGTTCGGGCAAGTCCTCGCTGGCATTCGACACGCTCTACGCGGAAGGCCAGCGCCGCTACGTGGAATCGCTGTCGGCCTACGCCCGGCAGTTCCTGTCGATGATGCAGAAGCCCGATGTGGACTCGATCGAGGGCCTCTCGCCCGCCATCTCGATCGAGCAGAAATCCACCTCGCACAACCCGCGCTCGACCGTGGGCACGGTCACCGAGATCCACGATTACCTGCGCCTGCTCTACGCCCGCGTCGGCGTGGCGCGCTGCCCGGACCACGGCGGCACGCTCGAGGCGCAGAGCGTCAGCCAGATGGTGGACCAGGTGCTGGCGCTGCCGGCCGAGTCCGCGTGGATGCTGCTGGCGCCGGTGGTGCGCGGCCGCAAGGGCGAGCACGTCGAAGTCTTCGAGCAGATGCGCGCGCAGGGTTTCGTGCGCGCGCGCGTGGACGGCAAGGTGCTCGAGCTTGATGAAACCCCGGAGCTGAACCGCAAGCTCAAGCACGACATCGAGATCGTGGTGGACCGCTTCAAGGTCCGGCCCGAGGCGAAGCAGCGCCTGTCGGAATC
>JAYUGN010000270.1:0-24654 GCA_043767605.1 Gammaproteobacteria bacterium | reverse complement strand
CGCGCAAGGGCTGCGCGGATCGAAATAGATCCCCTGCTCGTCCAGCACCAGGGATGCCCCGCCGACGTGCTGCGAGCCCAGGCCCACCGAGCGCAGGAACCCGTCTTCCATGCGCAGCAGGCGCGCGCCCTGCGCGCTCGCGGCCCCGGCCATGCCGTCCGGCTCGCGCGAGGCCCACACAACAATGTCACCGCCCGACTGCTTCTGGACGCGCAGCGCCTGCGCTGGCGATCCGGCGTAATGCACGGCTTCGTAGCGCGGACGCAGGAACGGATCCACCTGCCAGCGTTTCCAGGCCCTGATGCCGGCGACCACCGCCCGCCGGCGGGGCGGATGCTTATCCATGAGTGTGCGGATTTTATCAGGCGGCCCCGGCCCCGCTTTTAGAACGCGTAGCGCAGCGACACCGTCAGGAAATTGCTGCCGACGTTGCGCGGCGCAATCAGGCCGTAGGCGCCGGAGCGATGGTGCACGCGGCCCACGAACGCGAGCCGCGGCCAGGCGGCAATGCCGGTCTCGAGTTCGTAGGCGTCGAAGTTCTGCAGCTTGTAGCGCCGGTCCGGTTCGTCGAGCGGCCCGTCCTCGTAGGACGGACGGCCCCAGGCGTACGAAAAACCGATGCCCGCGCCGGCACGCAGGCGCACCGGACCCAGCGCCGCATACGGCGTACGCAGCAAGTACAGCGCGCCCCACTCCACGTGGCTCTGCTTGCCGCTGTGCTTCACGATCACCAGCTCTTTCGCGCTGCTGGAATTCTGCAGGCCGACCCAGCCCAGCGCCGTGCGCACCCCAGCGGCCGGCACATCGGGATACGCAAAGCCCGCGCCGGTGAACCAGGTCTGGTCGAACTGCAGCGTGCCGCGGGCCGCCTTGCCCGGCAGGTCCGGCAGGTCGGTGTCCGCGCCCTGCCCCAGGTACAGCGTGACTTCCTGCGGGGAGGGCTGCGGGGGGGCCTGCGACGGCGGCGGCCCCGCGCCGGCCGCCGAACTGAGCAGCAGCGCACCAAAAAGGGCCGCATTACGACCAATGTCCAATAAGATTTTCATTCTGGAATCAGGGAACTCCGAAGGCTTTGTGACACCATGCCTCGATGAAAACGCGCCTGTTCCTATTGTGTATTGCCGCGCTGTCCCTCGCCGCCTGCGGCGCCAGCACCGCGCCGCCCGCGACCCCTGAGGTCGCCAGCGTGGCGGCCACGCCCAAGGCCGAATGCGGCCCGGGCTCGCATCCCGAAACCGGCCTGCAGGGCCGCGTGAGCCAGGCCGACCACGACGCCGGCCTCACCGCGGCGGGCTTCACCTGCAACACTGAAATGGTCGGTTCGTACATCTCGCCCGACTACGCCGGCACCGGCGACCCGATCGGCACGGTCGGCGGCTTCAAGGTGCTGCGCTACGTGGACAAGGCCGGCCACGAGTGCGCGTACTACGACACCACCTTGCTCTACCCGACCAACATCTTCGAAACGATGGCCGGCGTGAACGTGATGGACATGAGCGATCCGTCCGATCCGACGCCGGTGGACCAACTGGTGACCCCGGCCATGCTGTCGCCGCACGAATCATTGGTGCTGAGCGAAGAGCGCGGCGTGCTGGCCGCGGTGCTCGGCAACCCGGCGTTCTACCCGGGCTCGGTGGATGTGTACGACATCTCGCAGGATTGCCGCCATCCGCAGCCCAAGGCCGCCGCGCCGGTGGGCGTGCTGGGCCACGAGAGCGGCATGGCGGCCGACGGCCTGACCTTCTACTCCGCCGATCCCGCTACGCCGACGCTGACGCCGGTGGACCTCAGCGACCTCACGCTGCCCAAGCCGCTGACGATCGTGCAGGTCTTCTCGCACGGGCTATCCATCAGCGATGACGGCAACCGCGCCTACGTCGCCGGCAGCGGCAGCGACAAGGGCCTGGTCATCCTCGACACTTCCGAAGTGCAGGCGCGCAAGGCCAACCCGAAGGTGCCGGTGATCGCGCGCCTGACCTGGGACACGATCAGCATTCCGCAGAACGCGATTCCCATCACGATCAAGGGCCATCCCTACCTGGTCGAAATTGACGAGTTCGGCGGCGGTTCCAAGGTGGGCGCCGGCCGCATCATCGACATCGGCGACGAGACCAAGCCCGCAGTCGTTTCCGAGCTGCGCCTCGAGGTGCACGACCCGGCGAACTTCGCGACGATCGCCAAGGATCCGGGCGCCAGCAACCCGGTCGGCGGCTACGCCGGCCACTACTGCAGCGTGCCCACGCGCACCGACCCCGCCATCGTGGCCTGCAGCATGATTCTCTCGGGC
Source organism: Gammaproteobacteria bacterium (assembly GCA_043767605.1). GTDB lineage: Bacteria > Pseudomonadota > Gammaproteobacteria > Nevskiales > Nevskiaceae > JACPFV01. The sequence continues at coordinate 22,367 of JAYUGN010000270.1, read as the reverse complement.
CTGCGCATCTTCAACATCGAGGATCCGCTGCACCCGCGCGAAGTCGCCTACTTCAACTCGCCGGTGCACGAGCGCCTGGTCACGCAGCCTGCGCCCGCGAGCAACTGGGCGATGTCGGCGCCAGCCTTTGCGCCCGAGCGCAACGAGATCTGGTACACCGACGGCTACAACGGCTTCTACGTCGTGCGCGTCACCAACGGCGCCTGGCCCAAATAAAAAGGGGTCGCAGTCCTTTTCCTTTCAGTGGCAGGCGGCGTCCGCTCCGGTCACCTGCAGCGGCGCCGACACGGAAGGGATCAGCTTGCCGCCGTCCTTTCGCGCGATGAACAGCATGTAATGCCCCGGCGGCGCCACGGCCTCGTTCAGCGCGCCGTTGTTCGACGGAATCCGCACGCTCAGTGAATCGCCGCTCTGGCCAGTGACCTTCAGCACCACGCTGCGCTGGTCGCCGTCGGTCAGGTGCGTGACCGCGCCGCGGTGGATCAGCGTCACGACGCCCTCGGCGGCGATGGCCTTGGCGTCCGGCGTCTTGATCGTGAGCGTCGAGCCCGGCGCGGCGCTGGCCGCGCCGACCGAGGTGATCACCGGCCGCTTGGCAAACACGTAGGGCGGCGAGTAGATCTCGAAGGTCGGGTCATGCCCTTCCGGCCCGCGCGTCGGCGGATCGAAATACACCATGTAGGCCATCGCGTGCGTGGCGTGGCCGCCCACCAGCACGCGGCCGTCGGGCAGCAGCGTGGCGGTGTTGTGGTACGTGCGCGGGCGGCCCTGGTGCGCCATGACGGTCCACTCCTCGGTGGCTGGGTCGTAGATCTCGGTGTCCTGGATCGCCGCCTCACTGCCCGGCCCCACGACTTCGTCGAGGTCGCCGCCGGAGAACAACATGACTTCGCCGCTCGGTAGCAGGATCGCCTGGCCGAACCAGCGCCGCTGGTTCAGGTCGCCGACGCTGCGCGAAGTCAGCGTCATCGCGCCCGCGAGCGACAGGCTGACGGAATCCACGTGCGACTCGGCCACTGGCACGTACGAGCCCGGCGTGGTGCCGATCGTGCCGCCCATCGTCAGCAGATCCACTTTGTTGTAATGACCTGCCGCGTCCGGCACGAGCGGCAGCACGATGTTGGTGGTCGAGCCGTGGAAGCCCGGGAAGGTCGAGCCCATCGCAGCGATGCCGAGGTCGGTCCAGGTATCGGTGGCCGGGTTCCAGGCCGATGCCATGTTCCAGGTCGCCTCGTCGTAACCCTGCCCCGCGGGCGACCACGCGATGCCGCCACCGGCGTAATAAATCTGCCCGTTCGGCAGCAGGTGCAGCTTCGGATACAGCGGCAGCGACTTGCGCCCCGCCTCGCGGTTGTCGGTCCACTTGCCGCGGCCGCTATTGCACGCCGGCTGGAACACCTCGGTGTGCGTCTCGTTGCGGAAGGATTCGTCGAGCGGCCGGTCGGGATAGAACGGCCCGATCAGCTTGCGCACGCCACTGGCCACGAAGATGTTGCCGTTGGCGAGCGTGACCAGCGAGGGATACCAGCGGCCCCAGACCATCGGGTCGCCCTGGATCCAGCGGTTGGTGGACGGCTCGAAGATGCGCGTGTTCTTGATGCCCTCGACCTCGCCGGCCTGGCCACCATAGTTGTTGTAGTAGTCCGAGCCGCCGGCCGCCAGCAGCCGGCCATCCGGCAGGTTGATCAGGTGCGCGCAGAACAGCGAGCCGTCGTTGTCGGCCGGATCGTCGGGCGAGCTGCCCGAGTTGCCCGTGTCGAGGCCGCCGCCGCCCGGTGCGTTGGTCGGGTTGTGCGCGCCACCGTCGTTGGGCGTGGGCCGGGTCCAGCTCGCCACGCCGTTGGCGCCGAGCTGCAGCACGCGGGTCTGGTCGTTGACCGTCACGCCACCGACTTCATAGAAAAAGTCGTACTCGCTGTTTTCCACGCTCTCGAGCGCGTTGAAGTAGATCAGGCGGTTGTCCGGCAGCAGCGCCAGGCTGCCCGCCGCCGGCTTGCACTCGTAATACTTTTCGGGGCTGCGCTGTGCGCAGTTCTCGAGCGCGCCATACGGCAGGCGCATCGGGTTGGTCTGGCCGAAGCTGGCGTCGCCGCGGTTCGGGATCTCGCTGTCGGGTCGGTCGCTGAAGATTTTCTCTTCGCAGAAGGGCTCGGTGAACGTGCCCAGCGAGCTGTCGGCGCCCGCGGCCGGCTTGTTGTAATGCGTGGCCGCGATGACGCAGGGCATCTGCGGGCCGCTGGCGGAATCACCCGCCTTGCCGGATTCAGGCGTCGTGCTGCTGCCGCAGGCAGCGAGCAGGAAAGTGCAGGCGACAATCGCGAAATTCTTCATGGTGAAGTTCCCTTGAAAGGATCCGCCAGTAGCGGATCCGTGGTGAATTCAGTGTCGGTGAGGCTATCGAGGAACGCGAGCAGGTCGGCTTTCTCGTCCGCGGTGAGCGTGAAGCCGTGGATCTCGCCGTCCTTGTTGGCGTTGTTCTTGCCATCGCCGGCGCGCTCGGGCGGCGTCGTCACCAGCCGGCCGCCGCGCGCGTAGTTGTCGATCACGTCCGACAACGTCGCCACACTGCCGTCGTGGTTGTACGGCGCGGTCAGCAAGAGGTTGCGCAGCGTCGGCGCCTTGAAGCGGCCCTTGTCGGCCGCATTCGCGGTGAAGTCGTACAGGCCCTGGTTGCCTGGCGGGTAGTTGTTGCCGGCGCCGTCGGCGGGGCTCGCGGCGATGTTGTACAGCCCGGTGTTGTGAAACTGCGGCGTGTCGCCGCCGGGCCCGCGCGTGCTGTCGCTGAAATTGAAGCCACCGTGACAGGCATTGCACTCGAGACGGTCGGACCCGAACAGCGCGAAGCCGCGCTGGGCGCCGGCGCTGAGCGCTGTCGTCTCGCCGGCCTGGAAGCGGTCGAAGGGCGAGCGGTCGCTGATCAGCACCCGCGAGAAGCTCGCGATGGCGGCGACGATGTTGTCCAGCGTCACCGGATCGGCCTCGTTCGGGAAGGCCGCGGCGAAACGCGCGGCGTAGTCCGCATCGCCGCGGAAGCGCTGCAGAACGGTCTCGCGGTTGCCGTCGTTCACGCCCATCTCGACAATGGGTACGGTGCCGATGATCGGGCGGATGTGCTGGGCTTCCAGCGTCAGCAGCTCGGGATTGGCCCAGTTGAACGACAAGTTCAGCGCAGCATTGGCCAGCGAGGGCGTGTTGCGCGGATGCACCGCTCCGGTGGAGCCGACCGCGGTGGCCAGGCCATCGGTGAACGCCTTGGCCTGCTGGTGGCAGGACCGGCAGCTTTGCGTGCCGTTGCCGGATAGGCGCGCGTCATAGAAAAGGCGCCGGCCGAGTTCGGCCGTGTCGCCCTTCGATTCCACCCCGGTGCTGCCGTTGCAGGCAACCAGCAACAGCACCGGCAAGATGCCCGGTCGCGCGCCCCTCATGCATGCCCTCTCCTGTCCCTGCGCGAAGCCTGCACCCGCCGGCGCTGTCTCAGCAAGGGCAGACGCATTTTTCCTATCGCCAGCGCCGCCCACCAGCGCCGCCCAGTAGACTGCGCCGATGCGCCTGCCTCACTCGTGGAAAAACCGTGTCCGCATTCCCGCCATTGCGGCGCCGATGTTCCTGGTCAGCAACCCGAAACTGGTCGCGGCCTGCTGCAAGGCCGGGGTCATCGGCGCCTTCCCTGCCCTGAATCAGCGCAGCACCGCCGGCTTCGTCGAGTGGCTCGATGAGCTCGGCGCTACGTTGACGGACAAGGACGCGCCGTTCGGCGTCAACCTGATCGTCCACAAGACCAATCCGCGGTTGCAGGCGGACCTTGCGGAAGTGATCAAGCACAAGGTGCCGCTGGTGATCACCTCGCTCGGCGCGGTGGCCGAAGTGGTTGACGCCGTGCATGCCTACGGCGGCATCGTGTTCCACGACATCGTCAACGCGCGCCACGCCGAGAAAGCTGCGAAGGCCGGCGTGGACGGGCTGATCCCGGTTGCCGCCGGCGCGGGCGGGCACGCGGGCCTCGTGAATCCGTTTGCGCTCGTGCCGGAAATCCGCCGCATCTTCCCCGGCTACATCGCGCTGTCAGGCTGCATCAGCAGCGGCCGCGGCATCGCGGCGGCGCAGGCGCTGGGCGCCGACTTTGCGTACCTGGGCACGCGCTTCATCGCCACGCAGGAATCGGCTGCGTCCGATGACTACAAGCAGATGCTGCTCGGCGCGACGTCGGCCGACATCCTTTACACGCCCGCCATCAGCGGCATTCCCGCGAGCTTCCTGCGACCCTCCATCATTAAGGCCGGGCTGGATCCGGAAAACCTTACGCACGACGGCAAGATCGATCTCGGCACGGAACTGTCGGCCGGCAAGGCCTGGAAGGACATCTGGTCCGCCGGCCAGGGCGTGACCGAGGTGCGCGATGTGCCGCCGGCCGGCGAACTCTGCGCGCGCCTGATCCGCGAATACGAAGACACCTGCCGCAGCCTCGCCGCGGCCTGACCCAAAGCTGTTCGCCGGCGCTAAAAAAACAGGACATCTATTTATGTACAAAACCCTCAGCTGGTCGGTGACCGACGGCATCCTCACGCTCACGCTCAACCGCCCCGAGCAGATGAACGCGTTCACCGTCGAGATGGCGGATGAGCTCGTCGCGGCGTTCACGCGCGCGAGCAACGACGACGCCGTGCGCGCCATCGTCGTGACCGGCGCCGGCAAGGCCTTCTGCGCGGGCATGGATCTCTCGGTTCCCGGCAACGTGTTCGGCCTCGACGAAACGCTGAAGCCCACGCTCGCCGATATGCGCGAGCGCCTGCACGATCCGGCCATCGAGAAAGGCGTGCGCGACACCGGCGGGCGCGTGACGCTCGCGATCTACAACTGCGCCAAGCCGGTGATCGGCGCGATCAACGGCGCGGCGGTGGGCATCGGCGCCACGATGACGCTGGCGATGGACGTGCGGCTGGTCTCGGAGAAAGCCCGCATCGGCTTCGTGTTCGGCAAGATCGGCATCGTGCCCGAGGCCTGCTCGAGCTGGTTCCTGCCGAAGATCGTCGGCATCTCGCAGGCGCTGGACTGGGTCTACTCGGGCGACATCCTCGACGCCGCCGAAGTGCTGCGCGGCGGGCTGGTGAAGGCCGTGCTGCCGCCGGACCAGTTGCTGCCCGAGGCGTACAAGCTCGCAAAAAAGTGGACCGAGAACCGCTCACCGGTGGCGATCGCGCTGGCCCGCCAGATGATGTATCGCAACAGCGCGCAGGATCATCCGCTCGAGGCGCACCGCGTGGATTCGCTCGCGGTGTTCTACACCAGCCTGCAGGACGGCAAGGAAGGCGTGAAATCCTTCCTCGAAAAACGCGCGCCTGAATTCAAATCCAGGGCCTCCACGGACCTGCCGCCGTTCTACAAGGACTGGGCAAAATAGGCGGCCTGCGTACGGATGCGGGCTCAGGCCAGCCGGATCAGTACGCGCAAACCCGGGTGTGCGTCGTCCAGCAAGAGCTCTGCACCGTGCAGCTTGCACACCGCCTGCACCAGGCTCAAACCCAGCCCGTTGCCGGGCGTGTGGCGCGAGCTTTCCAGCCGCACGAATCGCTCGAGCACCCGCTGGCGTTCGGCTTGCGGGATCCCAGGCCCGGAATCCGTTACGTTCAACTCGACGTGGCCCGCCGCTGCGGTGATTTGGACGCGAATCGTGCCGCCGGCCGGTGTGTACTTGACGGCGTTATCGAGCAGATTGCCGAGCGCCTGCGCCAGCAGGTCGCGGCTGCCGTCGATCGGCGCCGGCTCCTTCGCATCGACTTGCAGCACCTGGCCTTTCTCCTCCGCCAGCGGCCCGTACAGCTCGGCAACGTCCCGCGCCAGCGCCGCCAGGTCGACCTTGGCCCACTGCGCGCGCCGGCTGCCCGCCTCGGCCTGGGCGATGCCGAGCAGCGCGTTGAAGGTTTTGATGAGGCCGTCCGCGTCCTCGATGCCGCGCAGAAGCGACTGCCGGTACTCGGTGTCGGCACGCGGCTCCAGCAGCGTGACCTCGAAGCGGTTGCGCAGCCGCGTCAGCGGGCTGCGCAAATCGTGGGCAACGTTGTCGGTCACTTCACGCAGGCCGCGGACCAGCTGCTCGATGCGCTCGAGCATGGCGTTCAGGCGCAGCGACAACGCGTCGAACTCGTCGCCGCGCGTGCTCACCGGCAAGCGCTGCGACAGGTCGCCGGCGGCGATGCGTTCGGCGTCGCGGCCGAGCTCGTCCATGCGCCGCAGCAGCGTGCGCCCCAGGCCCACGCCCATCAGCAGCAGCAGCACGACCACCGCCGACAGCGCCTCGGTCAAGTGCTCGGTGATCTGGCGCAGCTCCTCGGCCTCGGGGTCGTGCTGCGCCAGCAGCACGCGGCTGCCGTCGGCGAAGCGGTGCGCGATCACCGAGCAGTAGGCGTCGTCGTCGTAGACCTCCGGCGGGATCGCCTTGTCCTCGATCCAGGCGCGGTGCACCTGGTCGTCGACCACGATCTGGTCCGACGGCCAGCGCAGCAGGGTGCCGGCGAGCTTGTCGCCGGACGCGGCCACCAGCAGCGGCCAAGGCTCGTCCGGATCGTGGTCAGCCTGCAGCTGCGCCACCGCCGCCGCGACGGCGGGCCCGCCGCCTTCAGCCTCGGCCTGCTTCAGGTTCGCCAGTTCGCGCTGCAGTTCCGAAGCCAGCTCAGGATCGGTCACGCGTTGCGTGCTCCACAGGAACGCCAGCAGCAGCAGCCCCAGCACGCCCGCGTAGACCAGCGCGTAACGCAGCGCCAGCCGCACCGCGGTGGTATGCAGCAGGCGCGGCAGCGGTGGCAATTTAAGGCGTTTCACTGAGCTTGTAGCCGGCGCCGCGGACGGTGTGCAGCAGCGGCGCGTCGAAACCCTTGTCGATCTTGGCGCGCAGGCGGCTGATCTGCACGTCGATGACGTTGGTCTGCGGGTCGAAGTGAAAATCCCAGACCTGTTCCAGCAGCATGGTGCGCGTCACCACGCAGTCGCGGTGCCGCAGCAGGCATTCCAGCAGACGGAATTCGCGGGGCTGCAGGCGGATCGCACGGCCGGCGCGCTGCACGCTCTGGCGGCGCGGGTCCAGCACCAGGTCGGCCAGCCTCAGTTCCGGCTCCGCTGCCGCCGGCTCGCGCCGGCGCGTCAGCGCCTCCAGCCGGGCCAGCAGCTCGCTGAATGCATACGGCTTGGCCATGTAATCGTCGCCGCCAGCGCGCAGCCCGGCGACGCGATCGTCCACCTCGCCCAGCGCCGATAACACCAGCACCGGCGTGGCGTTGTGGTCGGCGCGGAGCATGCGCACGATCGACAGGCCATCGCGCTTGGGCAACATGCGGTCGGTCACGATTGCGTCGTAGCGGCCGGTCAGGGCCAGGTGCAGGCCGTCGTCGCCGTCGGCGGCGTGGTCGACAACGTGGCCGCTCTCGCGCAACCCCTTGACCAGGTATTCGGACGCCTGCACGTCGTCTTCGATCAGGAGCAGGTGCATGGCCGATCATAGGCCGGCAGCCCCGCTCCCCGCATTACCATCCGGTAATGCGGGCGACAGGGCCCGGCAGGGCGCCGCGCGCAGAATCAAATGCATCGCGGACACGCCGCGCTTCACCCAAGGGCAACAGCCATGAACGCCATCAAACTCCTTCCTGCCGTGCTGGCAATCACCGCCATCGGCTGCGTCGCCATGGGCGCGCGCGACGATTCCTACCACCCGGTCATCGACCCGGCGAATTTCGTGTCCAAGGTCGACAATCCCTACTTCCCGCTGGTGCCGGGCACGGTCTGGCGCTTCACCGAGAACAACGACGAAGGGAAAGAGGAGAACGAGGTGACCGTGACGCACGACACCAGGACCATCCTCGGCGTGAAGTGCGTCATCGTGCGCGACACCGTCATGCTGAACGGCAAGCTCAAGGAAGACACTGACGACTGGTACGCCCAGGACAAGCAGGGCACGGTCTGGTATTTCGGCGAAGCCACGCGTGCCTACAAGGACGGCCAGATCAGCACTGAAGGCTCATGGGAAGCCGGCGTCGGCGAGGCGCAGGCCGGCATCATCATGCCGGGCACGCCGAAGATCGGCGAAGCTTACCGGCAGGAGTACCTCCCGGGTCATGCCGAGGACATGAGCAAGATCGTCGCGTTCAACGAGGCCGTGACGGTCCCGGCTGGCACGTTTACCGATGCGATACGCACCGATGAATGGTCCGGGCTCGCTCCCGGCACGGAGCACAAGTGGTACGTGCGCGGCATCGGCGTGGCGCGCGAAGTTTCTGAAAAGGGCGACGTTGCGGTGCTGATCTCCGTGTCCAAGCCGTGACAAGGTCCCGTTCCATCATGAACAATTTTGTGAACGGGAGTCACTTACGGCGGCGGGGCGCGGCGTGCGTCGCGGCGCTGCTGCTGGCGGCAGCGCCGGCGGCGCAGGCGAAAATTCTCCAGACCAGGACGACGGCGTCTGACACCTGGAGAATCCCGATGACGATCGGCTCGGGTTTCGATTACGCCAGGGACGCCGACGGTACCGAGTGGGATTTTCCGCTGCTGTTTGAATACAACTTCAGCAAGCAGCTCAAGCTGGTGATCGAGTTCAATTACGTGAATTTCAAGTCGACGCTGGCCGGCGCGCCATCGGCCAAGGGCGTGGACGATACGGAAGTCTCGCTGGAATATGAGTTCCTGCCGGAACGGCGCTACCGTCCGGCCTTGTCGCTCGAGACGCTGGTCAAAGTGCCCACGGCCAGCAACCGCAACATCGGCACCGGCAAGGCCGACTACTCGCTGGGCCTGATCGCCAGCAAGGACCTGGTGTTCATGGACGTGGATTTCAACCTGCTCTACACCTACTCGGGCGACCGGCGCCTGAAGGACACGGTGGAATACTCGGTCGCGGGTGAGTGGCCCTTGAGTTCGCGCTTCTCACTCCTGGGCGAGGTCGTCACCGCCACCGGCGGCGGCATGCGCCGCGGCCAGCCCGGCTCGTTCGGCGGCCAAAGCCTGGCGGCGGGCAGCGGGTCTACCGGCACCGAAGTGCTGCTGGGCGCCGCCCAGCACCTGAACCCGCACCTCAAGATCGAGGAGGGCTACAACATCCAGGCCGGACAGTGGGTCCTCGCATGGGAATGGAGCTTCGCCGAAGGCGACTAGCCCGGCGCATCAGCCCAAGCCCACCTCGTCGGAGCTCTCATGACCCATCACGTTTGCCGAGTGCTGGCCTACCTGTTGTCGTGCGTCGTGTGGCCGCCCGCGGCACTGGGCGGGCCGCCATACGCGGCCGACGATCCCGAGCCAACCGCGTTCCAGCAATACGAGGTCTACCTGTTCGCCGGCGGCGAGCGCCTTGCCGGCGGGAGCGCGGCAGCCGGTGGTATCGACTTCAACTACGGCGCGACACCTGACCTGCAGCTCACCGCGGTGCTGCCGGTGGCCTACGAGGACAGCGACGGCTTGCATAGCGGCCTTGGTAACGGAGAACTCGCGGCCAAGTACCGCTTTCTGCACCAGATTGATTACGGCTGGGATGTCGCAGTATTCCCGCGGCTTTTCCTGCCGAGCGCTTCGTCCTCAGTCGGCGAGCAGCATGCCGTGCTGCTGCTGCCGCTCTGGGTGGAAAAGGATTTTGGACATTGGTCCACGTTCGGCGGCGGCGGCTGCGCGCTCAACCAAGGCGGTGACTCCAGGAATTTCTGCCAGATGGCCTGGACGCTGACGCGCGAAGTGACCGACCGACTGCGCCTCGGCCTCGAACTGAAGCACCATACGCCCGGCAGCGTAGATGCCCGAACCTCCACAGGGATCGGCGCGGGCATGCAGTACAACCTGTCCGACCACTTGCATCTTCTGGCCTATGCGGCATCCGGCGTGCAGAACCGCGCCTACACCGCGCGCTGGGCCTGGTATGCCTCGCTGCTGTTCACGTTCCAGACAAAGGATCATTCATGAGCGACGCCACCAAGGTCCCCGCCATCACGCTCGGCTTCTGGATCGTCAAGATTGCCGCCACCACGCTCGGCGAAACCGGCGGCGACACGGTCTCGATGACCTGGGACCTCGGCTATCTCGTCGGCACCGCGATTTTCCTGACCGCGCTGGTGGCGCTGGTCGCGGCGCAGATTGCCGCGCGCAGGTTCCACCCGTTCCTGTACTGGGCCACGATCATCGCCTCGACCACCGCCGGCACTACCATGGCCGACTACGCCGACCGCTCGCTGGGCATCGGCTACACCGGCGGCTCCCTGCTGCTGCTCACCTTGCTGCTGCTCACGCTGGGCGCCTGGTACTTCTCGCAGGGCAGCGTGTCGGTGCAGACCGTGTCCACGCCGAAAGTCGAGGCGTTCTATTGGGCCACGATCACCATTTCGCAGACGCTCGGCACCGCGCTGGGCGACTGGATCGCGGACGACTCAGGGCTGGGTTACCTGGGCGGCGCCGCGGTGTTTGCCGGCGCGCTGGCGCTGGTGGCCGCCGCGTATTTCTGGACGCGCCTGTCCCCCGTGCTGCTGTTCTGGCTCGCCTTCATATTGTCGCGGCCCCTGGGCGCGACCGTGGGCGATTTCCTCGACAAGCCGCTGGTCCATGGCGGGCTGGCGCTGAGCCGGCCGGTCGCGTCCGCCGCACTGGCGGCCTTCATGGTCGGCTGCCTCTTGCTGCTGCCCCAGCGCGCCGGCGCGCATCCCTCGCGGGGCTGAGTCGGGGATGCCGGCCGCCTCACCGACGTGAAGGATGTGCGGCGCGAGTTGAGCGCTCGTATGACGGCCAATTTCACTATCCGGGGGGCCAGACACCGTGGATGAACTTCAGGACCTGGAAGCCATTGCACTGGCTGGTAACCCAGAGCTCGCCGCGATCGGCGCGAAAGCGCGGCATCGACGAGGCCCAGTCCACCGTCGTGCAATCGCCGGTGGAGTTGAAATTGGAACCGGCCTGGTAACCCGGCTTGGCCGGCGGATTGTAGTAGGCGATTTCCTTGGGGTGAAAAGGGTCGCGAATGTCGTAAACGCGGATGCCGGATTCGATGTGGCCGCAGGCCACGGCCGTGGCTTCATCGCGACAGCCGCCCGACAGGTCGTAGAGGTCGAAATAATTGCTGCCGCCGGAACCGGCGGAGCGCGGCGCGATCATCGGCACGTTCAACCTGTCGGGCGCGATCGGCATTCTCGTCGCGAGCGTCGCCGGCGGCTGGCTGTACGACCACCGGCGCGCCGGGGCGGCGATGATGGCGCGGCAAGCCCGCCAGCCCTGATATCGCATATTGCGATATATCGCGCAATGCGATAATATTCCTTCATGCACGTGATCACGCATTCGCGGATCCTCGACGCACAACGCCAGCACCGGGATTGCGCGACCGCGCTGGATTACTGGTATCGGCTAATGAAGCATGGCCGCTATGCAAACTTCTCGGAACTGAGAGGTGCATTCGGCAGCGTGGACAAGGTCGGCCCTCTCTATGTGTTTGATGTCGGCGGCAACAAGCTGCGCCTGATCGCTGCAATTCACTTCAAAACGGGCCGCGTGTTCATACGGCACGTACTGACACACTCTGAATACGACCGCGAGACATGGAAACGAAGGGAGCACGTTCAATGAAACCCGCCATCCGGACTGCCATCGAGCACTGGCCGCAGGTCGCCCCGTTGCTGACGACGCCGCGATCGAAGGCCGAATTCGAACGTCTGGTGGAAGCCCTGGACGAAGTGCTCGATGCCGGCGGCGCCGACGAGCGCAGCCCGCTGGCGAGCCTTGCCAATCATCTTGGATCCTTGATCGCGGACTACGAGACCTTGCATCGCCCGATGCGCGGCATGCCTGTAAACAAGTTCCTGCGCGAACTGATACGGCAGCACGGCCTGAAGCAATCGGACTTGCCCGAGATCGGGACTCAAAGCGTCGTGTCGGAGGTGCTCAGCGGCAAGCGCAAGCTCAATCTCCGGCAAGTCTCGGCGCTGGCTCGGCGTTTCCGGCTTCCTGCAGACGTGTTCATTCGATAGTAGTCGTTGGAGAAGCCAATGTCCGATCTCACCGTCTACACCTACGACTGGGTTCCCGAATGGCCGCGCGGCCACGTTCGCGACATCCGCATTTGCTGGGCGCTGGAAGAAGCCGGGCTGCCCTATCGCGTGAAGAGCGTGCCGTTCCGCGATCGCAAGCCCGCGCATTTTTCGCACCAGCCCTTCGGCCAGGTGCCTTGGCTGACCGATGGCGACCTTTCGCTTTTCGAAAGCGGCGCGATCCTGCTGCACCTCGCCGCTCGCAGTGAGGCGTTGATGCCCGCCGATGCGCGCGGACGCGCCCAGACTCTCGAATGGGTGTTCGCCGCGCTCAACTCGGTCGAGATGGCGAGCCTGCCGTGGACCCTCTTCAAGTTCTCGGGTTTCTCCGTCGACACACCGGAGTGGAAGCTGCTGGACGGCTTCCTCGACAAGCGTCTTGCGCGCATGGAAGCCGTGCTCGCCAGCCGCGAATGGCTCGCGGGGCGTTTTTCGGTTGCCGACATCCTCATGGCCGATGTCCTGCGCCTGGTGAACCGGTTCGAGAGGCTCGAAGAGCATCCGGCCTGCCGCAGCTATGTGGCCCGCGCCACGGCGCGGCCGGCATTCGTGAAAGCGCACGCGGACCAGATGGCGCACTTTGCAGCAGCGGGGGACAAAGGCGCCGCGGGCGTTCCATGAGCCGCCTGCTCGCCGACGAGATCGAGCGGCTAACGCATGAAGATCGCACGCTCAGCAACGATTACAAGCGGGCCATGAAACAGGCGCTTTCGCTGATGAACAAGGGCTACAAACTCGGCGGCAAGCCGCTGACACGTGAGCAGTCCAATCGCAGGACGCCTCGCGCGTGAGGTTTTTTGTTGACACCAACGTGCTGTTCTACGCCTACGTTGCCGCCGGCGGTGAATACGATTTACACGGGCGGCGTGGATGCCAGTTACCTGCTTGTGTCGGAGCAGGTTCCAGCCAGGTACGAAGTACCTGAGCACGTTTCGGGATACCCGCAGCCGCGCTTCTGACGACGGTGCTTTCCGCATGTGGTGGAGGCGGAGGTGGTTTACCACCCATCATTCAGCAAGGTCTTAGGTTCGATTACCACAAGCCCCACGACCAACGAACTATCGAATAATACATACTTGTCGTAATAGAACTAGAAGGGGGCTACTCCGTGAAGCATGCAATCACCCTGCTCGCAGCGGGCTTTTTGTCGTGTCCGCTCCTCTGCGGTGCTGAGGGGCCGCCAGCCAAATCCGTCGCCATCTCCACGGGTCAGGTGGCGAGCTTCGAAGTGAATTTCTCTCGCGTCACCGGGGCCGCGACCGGCGCCGCCATCGCAGGGCTGGTTGGCGCAGCCATCCAGGAAGGCAAGCACACGAAGGACGATGCGGCCAAGACCCGGGAAGTGGCCACGAAGCTGGCGCACCCAGAATGCGACACCCCCATGATTCGCGCTGCCACCGATGCGCTCGTCGCCGGCGGCTTTGCCATTGACGACGCCGGCGCCGGCGCGCGCGCGGTGCTCTTCATCCAGGATTGCGGGTTGCGGCTCACCGACCGGAGCAGCGACGTAGTCGCGGCCTTTGTGAACGTGAGGCTGGAATACTCACCGCCCGGCGCCGCCAAGCCCACGTGGAAGGAAGACATCACGATCACGGGCCGCGAACAGCGCGCGTACTCGGAATTCGCCAAGCAGGACGGTCTGGCCCAGCATGAACTGGACGAGACCCTCAAGCGCGCTGGCGTGCGCGTCGCCAACAAGATCATCTACCAGAAGTGAGAGGCCCCATGAAAATTCTTGCCATCGTCGTGGCCGCCGCTGCGATCCAAGGCTGTGCTTTCACCGACGCCAGGCTCGACGTGAGGAACAGCCCTACGGCCACCTACAAAGGTCCGATGAGTTCCGTGGAGCCCACGTCGTTCACCGTCGCGCCGCTCGCGGATGAACGTCCGGACAAGCAGCGCATCGGCAACAAGCGAAACGGCTTCGGGCAGAAAACGGCCGACATCACAACCACGAACCTGGTCACGGCGATCGTCGCAGATGGAGTGAAGGCGGGATTGCAGCGCAATGGTCATTCCATCGCCGGCACAGGCGACGTGAAGATCACGGGCGCGGTCACGCGGTTCTGGTTCGAAGTGGATCCGAACATGTTCACCGTCGACTTCACGGGGAATATCGAGTGCAAGCTGGAATTCGCCGATGCAAAGAGCGGCGCCAAGATCTATTCCTCGACTTACACCGGAACCAACAAGAAAACCACCGGCGGTGGCTTGGAAGCGACGTGGACCGAAGTGATGAATACCGCCGTCGACAAGCTGGTCGAAGACGTCGTTTTCGATGCCGATCTTGTCGAGGCGCTTCAGGCACGCCGCGTGCCTGCACCGGCGCCGGCTTCGGATCAGGCACCTGCTCCTGCACCGGCCAGTCCGATGCCGCCCCCAACGCCTGCTCCCGCTCCCGCGTCGAATACTCCGAAGACCTAAAACTCCTCGAGAAGTCTCCCCTTCCCCACGACCTGATCCTTGATCCCGCTGGCGCGCGGCCGAACCTTACGGTTTGGTCAGGCCCGCATCGGCAACGATTTGCGGGTGCGTTGTCTCCAGTGCGGCGAGGCCTTCTTTCAGGCGCTTTCGCCAGCCGGGTCCGCGATCGCGCGCTTCGTTCCATGCTTCCGCAAGGCTCCGCTTCGCATGCGCGCCGAGATAGCCGAATAGCGCCGCGGCCTGCTCGATGTCCTTGCGTGCTTTGGTCCGGAAGCGCACATCCCGTTCGCCGTAAACGATCAGTTTGTGCACGGCATAGCGCGCGGGCGCCGGAACATTCACCACGCAATACCGGCCCGACGCATCAAACACGACGGTCTGAACCGGGTCCTCGAGCACGTACTCCAGGAACTTGAGGGGTTGTGCGGTAACACCGAGGCCGGGCATTTTCTGTGGGCGCTCGCCGCTGCGCCCCAAGGTCGTCAGGAAGTCCACCTGGAAATTCGGATCGCCCTTCAGCACGTAGGTGCTGCCGGCCTTGCCGCCCGACTGGGTGGGCATGAACCCAGCCTCGAAGGTCGACAGTGCGTCGTCCAGCTTCAGCTCAGGTGCGCCAGGCAAGGCAATCGACACGTTTTTTCCCGGCATGGCGAGATCGATGTCCATCGTCTTGTCGCTTCCGGTCCATTTCACGCCCAGCGTATTGGCGTGGCCTGCAAACGCGTGGGTGCCCACCAGCACGCCCGCCGCAGCAAAAAATCCGAAATCCGCCATGCGCGAGATCACGCGTACATGTGCCGGGACGAGGCCGGCCGCTCCTTGTGCCACGCAGGCGCGAGCCTGTGCGGAGATCACGTCCTGATCGGTCGCTGCGCGCTTGCTCTCGACCAGCGCGCGCACCCTCGGCTCATCGGGGCCGACATAGATCTGGCGGACCTTCTCGCCCTCGCGATAGGCGAAATACCAGTACCGCTTCCCTCTGACGGTCTTCGCGGCGAAGCTTCCATTGAGGTCGCCGACGCCTCGGGGAAGTGCGATCGCCGAGTCCTGCAGCTGAGCGAATGCTGTCTGCGCAGCGATCGAGAGATTGGAGTAGAGCGCCATACCCGTTGTTATACAACATTTTGTATTTTGTTGTATAGCGGCCGGCGGGATTGGGGTTGAGGTCGTAGGCCGGCAGGTAATGCCGGTCGCTCAACGCGCGCGCCCTACAGCCACTTCCCGCCGGCCAATCACGGGGTCACCCGCTCCCAGCCTTCGGGTAGCCATAGCCGCCAGGCCGTGGCGAGTTTCTTTGGGGGAAGCACCGGGTCCAACTTCGCATTGCCCTGCGACAGGCGTGCGCGGCAAAAGGCGATGGCATCCGTCTCAATCGGCGCGTAGCGCTCCAGCAAATATCCGAGACGCTTGAACACCGCGCCATTCTCGAGCCGCTCCGCATATTCCAGCAACAGCTTGAGATTCCGGAACTCCTTCGAATCCAGGTAGGCCCGCAGCACATCGACCATCGCGCGCAGCCCGCCGCCCAACGCGGGATCGGCCAACAAGTCCGCCAGCGTGCGCGAGGGATCGGACACGTTCACCCGCACCTGCCCGCGCCACACCGGCTTGAGACCGAACAGCGCCTGCTCGCGCACCGTGCGCAGTTGGAAGCTCGTCCGGCGCAGCACCGGCGCGCGGTCCCGCGGCTTGCGGGTGGTGAAGACCATGAGCGTGCGGAAGATCTGTTCCGTCAGCCCCCAATGTTCGGCCGCGCTCCAGCCGCCGATGTAACAAGGAGCGAACAAGCGCTCGGCGACCAGCCAGGCATCTTCCAGCGCCACGTCCGGCGTCTGCGCTTCCAGCGGCACCGGCACGTAGAGTCCGCGGCGCACACGCGCCAGCCAGCCTTGGCTGGCCCAGCGTGCGAGCAGCTTTGCGGTCTTATCCGGCGGCAGTTGCAGAATCCGCGCCGCCTGCGCTGGCGACACCGTTCCCGCCGACCGCCTGAGCAGTTCAGCGAGCTGGGCGCGCGCCTGCCCGCTCAAGCCCTTGGCGCCAATTGCAGTATATATTGAGCGCTGCAACTCTCTCATGAAGTGAATTACAGCACTTTACATATACTTTCGCAAGCCAGAGCCGCGCGGCCTGGTGCCCGCCGAAGTCGGCGTGCCGAGGCGTATGAAGTGGAAATCTGGCCGACGGCGTACGAACTCGCCGCGGGTCACCGCCTGCAACTGCGCCTGACCAGCGCGGACGTGCCGACGCACGCGCCGGCGTACATCCCTGTGGATCGCAACGATCCCGCGTCGCTGTCGGTCGCGCCGGTGCCGCTGGCGCCCGTGCGCTCGCGCTCGATCGGCAAGAGGGACGATCCGTACTACAGCTGATTACGATGGCAATGGCTGGGATTCATTTGGCTGTCGAGACCTTCCGGATCAGCGCTGAAAAAACCGCATAGCAGTTTGCGACCACGGTTGCTTCCGGCTCGCGATAGCCGCCGAGATACCAGCGCATGGCCAGGTGGGACGCGGCGCCAATCAGCGCCGTGGCCAGCAGTTCCGCATCCAGCCGCGAATCAACGGACAAGTCCATCCCCTTGGCCAGGACTTTGCCGACGGTATTGGCGAAGGGCCGGATGCCGCGGCGGTAGAGCTTGCCCATGTTGCTCGCAGTGCCGTACACCTCGATCACCAGGATGCGGGCGAGTCTCGGGTCCGCGCGCAGGAGCGAGTAGTAGGCCTTGATCAGGGCATGAGCCATGGCAGCGGGATCGCTCGGACCTGAGGCGATGACGGCGTCCAGCCGCTGCTTCAGCACTTCCAGCTCGCGGTCATACACAGCTTCAAACAGCGCCGCCGGATTCTCGAACGACTGGTAGAAATACCGCTCGGTCAGGCCGGCCTCGGCGCAGATCTGGCGCACCTTGGCCGCACGAAAACCGTGATCCCCGAAGACGGCTTTGGCCGCGTCCAGCAATTGGGCGCGACGGCGCCCATGGCGGACTTCCCGGTTTTCGCCCCGATAGGTTCGGGTCCTGCTGGTCCGTCCGGTGGTCATGGCGACATATTGACATTTGTCATTGTCACATTCAAAGTGACAACGCACATTGTCACAACACTCCGCCCTCCGGAAAGCCGCCATGCCTGGCCCCAGCGCCGCACCCGATTTCGAAGTGCTCATCATCGGCGCCGGCTTTTCCGGGCTGGGCATGGCCATCCGCTTGAAGCAAGCGGGTCGCGATGATTTCGCGATCTTCGAGCGCGAGACGGCGCTGGGCGGGGCCTGGCATGCCAACACTTACCCCGGCTGTACCTGCGATGTGCCCTCGCACCTGTATTCCTTTTCCTTCGCGCCCAATCCGGATTGGACGCGCCTGTTTTCGCCGCAGGCCGAGATCCGCGCCTATCTCGAGCGCTGCGCCGTCGAGTACGGCGTCAAGCCGCATATCCGCTTCGACAGCGAGATCGTTGAGGCCCGATTCAACGAGGACTCCGGGCTCTGGCGTGTGCGCACGGGCAACGGCAAGGTCGTCACGGCCCGCAATGTGGTCGCGGGCCTCGGCCCCTTGAGCCGGCCGGCGTTCCCGAACATTCCGGGCCTCGACCGCTTTGCAGGCAAGGTCTTCCATTCGCAGCAGTGGGATCACGGCTACGACTTGAGCGGCAAGACCGTGGCGGTGCTCGGCACCGGCGCCAGCGCCATCCAGTTCGTGCCCCAGATCGCGCCAAAGGTCGGGAAACTGCACCTGTTCCAGCGCACGCCGCCCTGGATCGTGCCCAAACCCGACCAGCCCATCAGCAGGAAGGAGCGCAGCCAGTTCAGCCGCCATCCGGCCCTGCAACGCTTCGTGCGGTACTTCATCTACTGGCTGCTGGAGGCGCGGGTGCTTGGCTTCGTCTTCAAGCCCGGCCTGCTGAAGATCCTGCAGCGCCAGGCCGAGCGCCTGTTGCTGCAGCAAGTGCGTGACCCCGTATTGCGCGCCAGGCTGACGCCCGACTACGCGCTCGGCTGCAAGCGTGTGCTGACCGCCAACGATTACTACCCGGCGCTGAGCCGCGACAACGTGGCGCTGGAGACCTGCGGCATCCGCAAGTTCACCGAATCGGCGCTGATCACCAACGATGGCCGCGAAATTCCGGTCGATGCCGTGATCCTGGGGACCGGATTCCACGTCACCGACGGCGTGCCGCGAGGGATGATCTTCGGCCGCGGCGGTCGCGACATCGTCGATGCGTGGGCGCAGGGCACCGAGGCGTACAAAGGCACGACGATCTCGGGCTATCCGAATTTTTACCAGATGACCGGGGCCAATACCGGCGTCGGCCATACCTCGCTGGTGTTCATGATCGAGTGCCAGATCGCCTACGCGCTCGATGGCATTCGCACGCGGGCGCGCCGGCGGCTGAAATTCATGGACGTGCGGCCGGAGGTGCAACGCGTCTACAACCAGCGACTACAGGCGCGGATGGCCGGCACGATCTGGAACACGGGCGGCTGCAAGAGCTGGTACTTCGACAAGAACGGCAAGAACGCCACGCAGTGGCCGGGGTTCAGTTGGCAGTTCCGGCTGATGACCCGGCGTTTCGACGCGGCCAGTTACGAACAGGTGCAAGGCACCCAAAGCGGGGAAAGGGCATGAACAACTATTACGAGAACAAGATTGCGGTCGTGACCGGCGCAGGCTCGGGAATCGGCCGCGCCATCGCCCGGCTGCTGGCCAGCCGCGGAGCGCGCGTGCATTGCGCGGACATCGACCTTGCCGCCGCGCGAGCCGTGGCGACGGAGTGCGGCAACGCCCGGGCGCACAGGGTGGACGTCACCGATGTCGCGGCGCTGGTCACGCTGGCCGACGCGGTGTACGCCGCAGATGGCCGCGCAGACCTGCTGTTCAACAACGCCGGCATTGCGCATGGGGGAACGTTCGCGGACTCCGAGATCAGCGACTGGCGAAAGTTGCTGGACGTCAACGTCATGGGCGTGGTCCACGGGATCCATGCTTTCCTGCCGCGCATGCAGGCACAGGCGGGGCGCTCGCACATCGTCAACACGGCGTCGGGCGCGGGCCTGTTCGCGACCGCGGGTCTGGGGCCGTACTGCGCCTCCAAGCACGCGGTGGTCGGCCTGTCGCAAGTCCTGGCGGCCGAGCTCCATGGCAGCAATGTCGCCGTCACGATCCTGTGCCCCGGCATTGTCAACACGCCGATCCTGGAAAAAGCGCAGCTTCGCGGCGAGATGCTCGCGCGCAAGACCAGGACCCAGGCGTTTTACGCGAGCAAGGGCGCGTCACCGGACAAGATCGCCGCCGACCTGCTGGCGGATATCGGCAAGGGCAAGCTGTTCTGCCTGACGCCGCGGGTCGAAGTTGGCCTCGGCTGGATGGTCCAGCGCCTGTCGCCGCGCCTGTCGCAAGCGCTGATGCGGTTCGTGATGAGCAAGGTCCTGGGCTGCGCCCTCCTGGGTGCGGCCATCCTGCTGACCGCCTGGACCCCGGATACACGGGCCGATGAGCCGGTTGCCGCTGATGCCGGCCCCGCGCAGCCCGCGGAACCCGCGGAGCCCAGCCTCCAGACCATTCCGGTCCCCGGTGACGCCGTCGAGGCGAAGTCCGTCACACAGCTCGATGAAGTCACGGTCACCGCGCAGAAGCGCAAGGAGGGCCTGCAATATGTTCCGGTTTCCGTTTCGACTTTTTCCTCCGACGAACTGGCGCATATCTCGTTTCACGACGTCAATGACCTAGTCGGCTATGTGCCCGCGCTCACGGTCGATACCAACGTCTCGCCGCTCTCGACCAGCTTCAGGATCCGGAATGTCGGCAAGTTTTCAGCCATTCCTTCCTTCGAGCCGGCGGTCGGCCTGTTCATCGACGGCGCCTACCGTGCCCGCTCAGGCCTGGGACTGGGCGATCTGGTTGACGTGGCGCGCGTCGAGGTGCTCAAGGGGCCGCAAAGCACCTTGTATGGAAAGAACGTGAGCGCCGGCGTCATCAGCGTCGCCACCCAGGAGCCCACCAAGACCTTCGAGGCCATGTCCGAGGTGACCTTCGGAACCAACGAGCTTCGCCAATACAAGGGCTATGTCAGCGGCCCGGTCTTCGGCGGGCTCAGCGGCCGGGTCAGCGCGATCTCGACCCGACGCGGCCCGTTCATGCAAAACCTCGTGGGCGAATCCCACGACGACCTGGGTTCGCAGGCGATCCGCGGCCAGCTGATGTTCGAGCCGATCGACAACCTCACGAGCCGGCTGATCGTCGGCTATGTCGACAAGAACTTTCACCCGAAGCAAGGCGATGTCTTTGTCAGCGACGCCAACATTGAAATCATCCGGAACGCTGGCGGCCAGGTGACCAACAACAACCCTCGGGATGGCGTGGTCGAGTACGACGACTACAACCGCTTTTCGCTCACCGCCACCGATTTCATCCTGAACAACGTCTACACGGCAGATCGCTGGTCCTTGACCTCCATCTCCAGCTACGACGAATACAAGGCCCTCAGCGCTCTCCGCGATGCCGAGCAGATGAGCCTGAGCGTCGCCTTCTATGACGACACCCAGGCCGGCCACACCTTCTCGCAGGAGCTGAGGCTCGACACTTCGGTGGGCGAGCGCGTCAGTTTTCTCGGCGGCCTTTACTACCTGAACAGCAATTTCCGCGAGGGTGACGCCGGCCGCCCTGAATTCGTGCTGCAGTACCAAGTCGAGGAACTCGGCGATTCGATCGCCAAATACATCGCGGGCAATCAAGGGCCCACCCCGGGCCCACCCGTGCCGCTCATCGGCGTGGAGGGTGACCGCGGGGATTTCCTGGCCAACCTGGATACCGGCGCCATCGGCGTCTTCACCAAGTTCGACGTGAACCTGGGCGAGGATTGGGGCGTTTCGCTCGGCCTGCGGTATTCATCCGAGAAGAAGACGGGCTCCCTGGTCCAGTCGCTGCAGCTGTCTCCCCTCGGCTGCGTCCCGCCGGCCAATGCCAGCTTCATCTGTGCGGTGACGCCGCAGGACAACAACTTCAACAAGAGCGACACGTTCAGCGCGGTGACCGGCGCGCTACAGACCACCTACCAGCTCACCGGCGACATGATGCTGTACGCCACGGCCTCGACGGGATTCAAGTCGGGGGGTTACAGCCTGCAGAACGGCACCGCGCTGCCCGAACTGCGGCCCTACGGGAGCGAGGACATCATCAACTACGAGGCCGGCTGGAAAACCGAGTTCCTTGGCAGGCGGGCCCGTCTCAACGGCGCCGTATTCAGCACCCGCTACAAGAACTACCAGGAGGCCAGCTACAAGGGCCTCTACTTCGTGGTCAACTCGGCGGAGTCGGTTTCCGTGCGGGGCCTGGAACTGGACGGAAAAATGCTCCTCACAGACCGGCTGACTGCGAGTCTCGGCCTCGAGTACATCAAGTCGATCTACGACACTTACACCGGAGGGCAGTGCTTCTACGGGCGTCCGGCCGACAATGCCCAGGGCCAGTGCGACTTGAGCGGCAGAAACCTGCCCATCGGGGCCAAGCTCAAGACGGTGACGTCGCTGCAGTGGGAAACCGACCTCTATTCCGGAAGCTTTTACACCCGCCTTGATTACTTCTATCACGGCCAGAACAATTCGAGTTCAGAACTCGATCCGCGCTTCGACCAGCCCGCCTACAGCCTCGTCAACGGCAGCGTCGGCTGGAGGACCTATCGCGTGGACGTTTCGCTGGGCGGCAAGAATCTGACGAACGAAGTGATCGTCGACCAGTCGGCGAACGCGAATGTGCTCACGCCGATCGACAAGGCCGTCAGCTCGCCGGTCGGCTCCTACCAGAACTACATCCGGTCGCCGCTTGAGCTGGCGCTGACCGTGCGGGTGGCGTTTTGACCGGCCGCTTTTGTTTGAAGGTGGCGGTGTAGCGAGGGTTAGCAAGCCAATCTTGGG
>JAYUGN010000269.1:0-3667 GCA_043767605.1 Gammaproteobacteria bacterium | reverse complement strand
CGCCAGCAGCTAGGACGCGAGTTGCCGCAACATGTAGTGCAACACGCCGCCGTTCTCGTAGTAATCCCATTCCTTCGGCGTGTTGATGCGCACCCGCGCCTTGAAGGACAGAGACTTGCCGGCCTTGCTGGTCTTGACCGTCACTTCGGCGGCGCCGCGCTTGAGGCCCTCGATCTCGAAGATTTCGGTGCCGTCGAGGCCGTGGGTCTGCGCGGTTTCGCCGGCGATGAAGTTCAGCGGCAGCACGCCCATGCCGACGAGGTTGGCGCGGTGGATGCGCTCGAAACTCTCGGTGATCACGGCCTTCACGCCCAGCAGCAGCGTGCCCTTGGCCGCCCAGTCGCGCGAGGAGCCGGTGCCGTATTCCTTGCCGCCGACAACCACCAGCGGCACGCCGTCCTTCTGGTATTTCATCGCCACGTCGTAGATCGGCTCGACCGGTCCGGCCGCGCCACCGCCGGCGGCGGAAGCCACCGGTCCATTTTGCATGTGCCGCGACACGCCGCCCTCGACGCCCGGCGTCATCGCGTTCTTGATGCGCGTGTTGGCAAACGTGCCGCGCATCATGATGTCGTGGCTGCCGCGGCGCGAACCGAACGAGTTGAAGTCGGCCTTCTGCACGCCGCGCTCCATCAGGTACTTGCCGGCGGGGCCGTCCTTCTTGATGTCGCCGGCCGGCGAGATGTGGTCGGTGGTGATCGAGTCGCCGAGCAACGCCAGGCAGCGCGCGCCCTTGATCGACGGGATGCCGGGCGGCGTCTTGCTGATGCCGGTGAAGTAGGGCGGGTTCTGAATGTACGTGGACTTGTTGTCCCACGGGTAGGTCTCGGACCTGGTGATCTTGATGCCCTGCCAGCGCGCATCGCCCTTGAGCACGTCGGCGTAGCTTTTCTTGAACAACTCGGGCGTGACCGACCTGGCCACGCACTCCTGGATTTCCTTGTTGGTCGGCCAGAGGTCCTTGAGGAAGACGTCCTGGCCATCCTTGCCTTTGCCGAGCGGATCCTTCGAAAGATCGAGATCGGTGGAACCGGCGATCGCGAACGCAACGACCAGTGGCGGGCTGGCGAGGTAGTTCATGCGCACGTCCTGGTGGACGCGGCCCTCGAAGTTGCGGTTGCCCGAGAGCACCGCGGATACCGACAGCTTGTTGTCGCTGATGGCCTTGCTGATCGGCTCATTCAGGGGCCCGGAGTTGCCGATGCAGGTGGTGCAGCCATAGGCGACGACGTGGAAGCCCAGGTGCTCGAGATCTTCGGTGAGCCCGGCCTTCATCAGGTACTCGGTGACGGCCTTGGAGCCGGGCGCCAGCGAGGTCTTCACCCACGGCTGGCTCGTGAGGCCCAGCGCGCGCGCCTTGCGCGCGAGCAGGCCCGCGGCAATCAGCACGCTCGGGTTGCTGGTGTTGGTGCAACTCGTGATCGCCGCGATCACGACCGCGCCGTCCTTCAGTTCGTAGCGGTGGCCCTGGTCGGTGACCTTGGCCGGGCCGGCGGAGGGCCGCATTTTCTGCTCGGCCTCGAAGGCCTTGCGGAAGTTGGCCTTCATGTCGGTGAGCAGCACGCGATCCTGCGGGCGCTTGGGGCCGGCCAGCGAGGGCTTGATGCTGGCGAGGTCGAGGCCCAGCACGTCGGTGTACTCGGCTTCGGGCGCATCGGCCGTCCACCACATGCCCTGGGCCTGCGCATAGGCCTTCACGACGGCGACCTGCTCGTCGCTGCGGCCGGTCAGGCGCAGGTAATTCAGCGTCTCCTCGTCGATCGGGAAGATGCCGCAGGTCGCGCCGTATTCCGGCGCCATGTTGGCGAGGGTGTTGCGGTCGGAGGCGGAAAGATTGCCGACGCCCGGGCCGAAGAACTCGACGAACTTCTCGACCACGCCGTGCTTGCGCAGCATCTCGGTGGCGGTGAGTACCAGGTCGGTGGCGGTGGCGCCTTCGGCCAGCTTGCCGGTGAGGCGAACGCCGATCACTTCCGGCATGAGCATGGAGGAGGGCTGGCCCAGCATCGCGGCCTCGGCCTCGATGCCGCCCACGCCCCAGCCCAGCACGCCGATGCCGTTCACCATCGTGGTGTGGCTGTCGGTGCCGAAGCAGGAATCCGGGTAGAGCAGGCCGTCCTTCTCGAACACCACGCGCGCGAGGTACTCGATGTTGACCTGGTGGACGATGCCGGTATCGGGTGGCACGGCCTTGAAGTTCTTCAGCGCCTCCTGGCCCCAGCGCAGGAAGGTGTAGCGCTCTTCATTGCGCTGGAATTCGATTTTGGCGTTGAGGTCCAGCGCGTCCTTGCTGCCGTAGTGGTCGATCATCACGGAGTGGTCGATGACCAGTTCCACCGGGCACAGCGGGTTGATCCTGGCCGGGTTGCCGCCGAGGGTCTTCATGGCATCGCGCATGGCCGCGAGGTCCACCACGCAGGGCACGCCGGTGAAATCCTGCAGGATCACGCGCGCCGGGGTGAAGTCGATGTCCTGGACCGGCAGCTTCTTGAGGTCGGCACCGGCCAGGGCCTCGATATGGGTCCGGGTGACGTTGGCGCCATCTTCGTGCCGCAGCAGGTTTTCCAGCAGGATCTTGTAGGAGTAGGGCAGGCGGGCAAGCTTGAACTTCGGCTCCAGGGCCTTGAGGTTGTAGTAGCTGTAAGACCTCGATCCGACTTCGAGGCTGGCCTTGGATTTGAAGCTGTCCGACATGTCATCTCTCCCGGATAGGTTGTCGATTATAAGATAGCGGCGTGCAAGTCCTCCGGTTCGGCCTGGTTGCCAGTCTGCTCGCCTTCATGGCGACGGCGTGGGCCGTGCACTTGCCGGAGGCCGAAACCGCCACGCCGCTGTCGCTGACCGACCGCGAAAAGGCCTGGATCGACGAGCACCCGATCATCCGGGCCAGCAATGATCCGGCCTTCCCGCCGATCGACTTCGACGGTCCCGACGGAATGCCCACGGGCCTGGCCGCCGACATCATGGCCCTGGTCGCCCAGAAGCTGGACCTCAACGTCGAGTACGCCAAGGGCCAGACCTGGCAGGAGGCCTATGAAGGCGTCCGCACCGGCAAGGTGGACCTGCTGCTGGCGGTGACCAGGAGCGCCGAGCGCGAGCGCTTCCTGCGCTTCACCTCGCCGTACATGACCTACCGCTCGGTCATCGTGGTGCGCAACGACACGCCCTTCGTGCCGGATGTGGCCGCGCTGCGCGACCAGAAATTCGCGCTGGTGAAGGGCTACACCGAGACCGCCACGCTGGTCGAGCGTTACCCGAACCTCGAGGTGCAGTACTACGACACGGTCGGCGAGGCGCTGGAGGCGGTGGCGGTCGGCAAGGCCGACGCCACGGTCGGCAACATCTCGGTGATGCACTACAAGCTGCGCGAGCAGGGCCTGACCAACCTCAAGGTCGCCGCGCCGATGGACGACGAGGAAAAGCGCATCTATTTTGCGGTGCGCGAAGACTGGCCGGAACTGGCCGGGATCCTCAACAAGGGCATCGCCGCGCTGTCGCGGGAAGAGCGCCAGGCCGTGCTGGATCGCTGGGTCAACGTGCAGTACGACCGCGGCCTCGATCCGGGGCAGGTCTGGCGCAGCGTGCGCTGGGCGGTGTTCGGCGCGCTGGCCATCGGCCTGCTGGTGGCGTTCTACCTGCGGCGGCTGCGCCGCGAAATCGCCGTTCG
>JAYUGN010000268.1:0-10374 GCA_043767605.1 Gammaproteobacteria bacterium | reverse complement strand
CGTAGGCGTAGTGGCGCGCGGGCGGGAACCCTGCTTCGCTCCAGTCACGCACAAAGCCGCCCGGCGCCTGCGGATCGAGTTGCAGCACGCCATCGCGCACCGCGGCGCCGAGCAGGCAACGCAGCTCGGCGGCGCTTGGATACTCGACGATTGCCGGAAACGATGCAGCGGGACAGGCATTGGCGTCCTTGAGCCGGATCGCAGGCTGCGGCAGCGGCCGCCAGCGTCCCGCCACGCGCACCTCGCCCACGGGCGCCGGCAGAGCCGGCGCGGGCTGCGGCACCCAGCCTCGGTCCACGATCAGCAGCTCGCCGCCGGCGAGTTGCAGCGGCGTCCACACGTGGAAGCCGGGCGCGCCGGCGTGCGACTGGCCGTCGAGCAGCAACTGCCGGCTGGCAAGGTAGATGCCCAGCGCCTGCTGCGGCGCCTGTGCCGCGAGTTCATCGAGGTAAAGCTGGCGCGACTGCCCGCGCGAGACCTGCCAGCGTCCCAGCGCGGCACCGAGGATCACGACCAGGATGCAGGCGGCGAGGCCTGCATGGCGGCGCCCGGGGCTCATGACGAGGTTATGATCGCGGCCATGCTGCCCAAGATCGTCATCCTCGTGCTGCTGGCCGCGATCGTCGCGTCGCTCTTCTCCGGCCTGTTCTTCCTGTTGAACGACGAGAGCGACAAGCGCCGCACGCTGACCGCGCTGAAGATCCGCGTGGCGCTCTCGATCACGCTGCTGCTGTTCCTGGCGCTCGCGTTCACCAATGGCTGGCTGCAGCCGCATGGCCTCGGAAAATAAAGGGGACGCACACCTTTATCAGGCATGCGTCCCCTCGCGAGGTTAAAGGTGTGCGTCCCCTTTATCAGAGCACGTAGACGA
This sequence comes from Gammaproteobacteria bacterium, assembly GCA_043767605.1. Lineage (GTDB taxonomy): Bacteria > Pseudomonadota > Gammaproteobacteria > Nevskiales > Nevskiaceae > JACPFV01. Next base: position 9,503 of record JAYUGN010000268.1, on the reverse strand, counting down.
AGGTGAACAAGCCGATCCACACCACGTCCACGAAGTGCCAGTACCAGGCCACGCCCTCGAAGCCGAAGTGGTAGTCGGGCTTGAAGTGCCCGGCGATCAGGCGGCCGGTGATGATGATCAGCATCAGCGTGCCGAGCGTCACGTGCATGCCGTGGAAGCCGGTCAGCATGAAGAAGGTGCTGCCGTAGATGCCGGAGCCGAGCGTGAGGTTCAGCTCACGATAGGCCTCCATGTACTCGCCGGCCTGGAAATAGAGGAAGGTCGCGCCCAGCGCGACCGTGGCGACCATCCAGCGGATGCACAGCTGGCGCTTGCCTTCCTTCAGCGCATGGTGCGCCCAGGTCACCGTGAAGCTCGAGGTGACCAGCAACACCGTGTTCAGGAACGGCACGCCCCACTCGGGGATCGTCTCGAACTCGCCGCCGACCTTGCCCGGGCCGTTGGTCGGCCAGTGGTTCTCGAAGCCGGGCCACAGGAACAAGTTCGTGTCGAGCTTGGTGCCCTCGCCGCCCAGCCAGGGCACCGACAGCTGGCGGGCGTAGAACAGGGCGCCGAAGAACGCGCCGAAGAACATCACTTCCGAGAAAATGAACCAGCTCATGCCCCAGCGGAACGTGCGATCCACCTGCGGGCCGTAGTAGGCGCCCTCGCTCTCGCCGACCACCTTGCGGAACCACAGGAAGATGATGCTGATCGCTGCCGCCACGCCCAGCAGCACCGGCACGATGCCCAGGTGGCGCTCCTCCAGGTAGCTCCACACGCCGATGATCAGCGTGACCAGGGACATGGTCAGCAGGAACGGGTATGCGCTCGGATCGGGGACGAAATACTTGCTGCGGTCAGGGGCGCTCGACTGTGACATGGCGATTCCTCGGGAGGCTCAGGACGGCGGAGCGGCGGTGGCGCTGCGCGCAACCGACGTCACGTCGAAGAAAGTGTAGGACAGCGTCACGGTGTCCAGGCCGGCGGGCAGCGCCGGATCCACCATGAAGCGCACCGGCATGTCGCGCGCCTCGTGCGGCGCGAACGACTGCTGGCGGAAGCAGAAGCACTCGGTCTTGCGCAGGTGGCCGCTGGCCTCGATCGGCGCGATCGAGGGCACCGCCTGCGCCACCAGCGTCTCATCGGCCGGGTTGCGCGCGTGGAACACCACGCGGGTCAGTTCGCCCGGGTGCACGCGCACGCTGTCCACTTCGGGCTTGAAGGCCCAGTCGGCGCCACCGTTGACCGTGGTCAGGAACTGCACGGTGACCCAGCGGTTCGCATCCACTGCGGGCGCCGCGCCCGTGAGCTTCATGTCGGCGGCCTGCAGGTTCACGCCGGTCAGCTGGCAGATCACGCGGTACACGGGCGCGAAGGCGAAGCCGAAGCAGAACATCACGGCCGTCACCACGCCCAGGCGCAGCAGCTGGTTGCGGACGGCGGGCTTCATGCGCGCAGCTGCGACCAGACAAACAGCGCCAGGAACGCGAGCGCGATGGCGCCGTGGATCAGCGCGAGGCGCACGTTGCGGCGCGCGCGCTCATCGTCGGGAGTTGCCGCCACCGGGTTCGCGCTCAAGGCGTGCTCAGGCGTGCTGCTTCTTGTGGGTCAGCGGATCCACGTCGTCGTGCGAGGCGGTGACTTCACCCTCGCCCACGTTCGGCGGCGTCTCGAAGGTGTGGTACGGCGCCGGCGAAGGCACGGTCCACTCGAGGCCGTGGGCGCCTTCCCAGACGCGCGCGGTGGCCGGCTGCATGCCGTTGCGGAACCACAGGCAGCGCGCGAAGTTGTACATCAAGATGAACTGCGACACGAAGAAGCCGAACGCGCCGATGCTCGACCAGACATTGAAGTCGGTGAACACGGCGTTGTAGTCCGGCACGCGCCGCTGCATGCCGGCCAGGCCCGCGAAGTGCTGCGGGAAGAACGTCAGGTTGATGAAGATCGCCGACAGCCAGAAGTGCAGCTTGCCGAGCGCCTCGTTGTACATCACGCCGGTCCACTTCGGGATCCAGTAGTACACCGCGCCGATGATCGCGAACACCGCGCCCGGCACCAGCACGTAGTGGAAGTGCGCGACCACGAAATAGGTGTCGTGGTACTGGAAGTCGGCCGGCGCGATCGCGAGCATCAGGCCCGAGAAGCCGCCGATCGAGAACAGGAACACGAAGCCGACCGCGAACAGCATCGGGGTCTCGAAGGTCATCGAGCCGCGCCACATCGTCGCGACCCAGTTGAACACCTTCACGCCGGTGGGCACCGCGATGATCATCGTCGCGAACATGAAGAACAGCTCGCCGGCCAGCGGCATGCCGACCGTGAACATGTGGTGCGCCCAGACGATGAACGACAGGAACGCGATCGAGGCGGTGGCGTAGACCATCGAGTCGTAGCCGAACAGCGCCTTGCGGGCGAAGGTCGGGATGATGGTCGAGGCGATGCCGAACGCCGGCAGGATCAGGATGTAGACCTCGGGGTGGCCGAAGGTCCAGAAGATGTGCTGGAACATCACCGGGTCGCCGCCACCGGCCGCGCTGAAGAAGCTGGTGTGGAAATACTTGTCGGTGAGCAGCATCGTCACCGCGCCGGCGAGCACCGGCATCACGGCGATCAGCAGGTAGGCGGTGATCAGCCAGGTCCACACGAACAGCGGCATCTTCAGCAGGGTCATGCCCGGCGCGCGCATGTTCAGGATCGTGACGGCCACGTTGATCGCGCCGGTAATGCTCGAGATACCCATCAAGTGCACGGCGAAGATCAGGAACGGGAAGCTGGCGCCGGTCTGCAGCACCAGCGGCGGGTACATGGTCCAGCCGCCGGCCGGCGCGCCGCCGTCCATGAACAGGCCGCTCAATAGCATCGAGAACGCGAACGGCAAGATCCAGAAGCCCCAGTTGTTGACGCGCGGCAGCGCGAGGTCGGAGCAGCCGACCATCATCGGTATCATCCAGTTGGCCAGGCCGACGAAGCCGGGCATGACGCCGCCGAAGATCATCACCAGCGCGTGCATCGTGGTCATCTGGTTGAAGAACTCGGGATTCACGAACTGCAGTCCCGGGTGCCACAACTCGGCGCGGATCACCAGCGACATCAGGCCGCCAATCATGAACATCGTGAAGCTGAGCAGCAGGTAGAGCGTGCCCAGGTCCTTGTGGTTGGTGGTCATGATCCAGCGCTTGAGCCACGGCACCAGGCCGTCTTTCAGCTGCGCCGGGCCGTGATGGTGGTCGTGGCCATCATCGGAATGGGCGTGACCGTGAGCGTGCTCGTGAGCCATGAGTAGTCCTTTATCCCTTTATTTACGCGCCGCAGCGACAGCCGCCGGCTGCACCACGCTGCCCTGGTTGCCCCAGGAAAGCCGCTCGTACGTGATGGCCGCGGCCAGGTCGGCGTCCGACAGTTGCGCGAAGGCCGGCATCAGGTTCTTGCCCTTCAGCACCTGCTTGATGTGCTCCGCGGCGGGGCCGTTGGCGACCTTGCCGCCCGCGATGGACGGGAAGCTCGGCGGCATGCCCTTGCCGGTGACCTGGTGGCAGGCTGCGCAATTGGTGTTGTAGACCTTCTCGCCGTTCTTCATGAGCTCGGCCTTCGAGACGGCGGCTGGCGCCGCAGCAGCAAGCTCGGTGCCCAAAGCCACTGGAGCGGCTGAAGCCACCTGCACGGCGCCGGCGATACCGGTACCGGCAGCGCCAGGCCCATGGCCCAGCACGGGGTCCTTGCCAGCCTTCTTGTCAGCGAGCCAGGCATCGAAGGTCGCCGGATCGACCGCCTCGACGACGATCGGCATGAACCCGTGGTCGCGGCCGCACAGTTCCGCGCAGACGCCGCGGTAAACACCGGGCACCTCGACCTTGGCCCAGACCTCGTTGATGTAGCCAGGGATCGCGTCCTTCTTCACCGCAAAATCCGGCACCCACCAGGCATGGATGACGTCGTTCGCCGTGATCAGGAAGCGAACCTTGCGGCCGGTCGGGATCACGAGGCGGTTATCCACCTCGATGAGGTAGTGATCGAGCGCCGTCACGTCAACGCCGGAATCGAGCTGGCGCGCCTTGTTGGAATCGGCGTGCAGGGTGGAGAAAAAGCTCACGCCCTTGTCCATGTACTCGTACTGCCACTTCCACTGGTAGCCGGTAACTTTCACCGACAGTTCGGCGCCGCGCATGTCTTCCATCTTGATCAGCGCACTGGCGGCCGGGATCGCCATGGCGATCAGGATCACGAACGGGATCACGGTCCAGACGATCTCGACCGTCGTGCTTTCGTGGAAATCAGCCGGCTTCGGGTGGCGCGAGCGGCGGTGCGCGAACACCGAGTAGAACATCGCACCGAACACCACCACGGCGATCACGACACAGACCCAGAAAATCAGCATGTGCAGGCCGTAGACCTGGCGGCTGATCTCGGTCACGCCCACCGGCATGTTCCAGTGGCCCGGATCGTAGGCGGCGCCGGAGGCGGCACCGGAGGCGAACAGCATGGCGAGCGCCAAGAGGCTCGTCCGACCCAACAGCTTCAACATGCGTCGCTCTCCTTAGGTCCCGCTTGAAGTCCGGCCAGAATCGATTCGCCGCGAATTGTAGAGCAGCGCCAGTTCCCTGTGCTACGGCATCATGCGGTGCATGCCGACGCGCACCCCGCCGATTTCCCTCGTTTTTCTTGCCCCTCTGGCCCTTCTGTCTTTCCTGGCCGCTGCGCTGCTGGGGCCGGGTCGGCTGGCCGCGCGCGATGGCCCCGAGCCGGCCGCCGGCGTGGACCTCGTGCGCCTCACGGGCCGCTGGTACCTGATCGCGCGCCTGCCGACAGCCGGACCGGCCTTCGGCGCACAGGTCGAATACCGCCTCGACGGCAACCGGCTCGAAGAGGTCTACGCGGCACACCGGGATTCGCTGGCCGGGCCACTGGAGAAGACGGAAGTCCAGGCTCGCCCGGACCCACAGGCGCCCTCGCGCTGGCGCATCAAGGAAGGCTGGCTGCGCTCGCGGGACCGCCTGCTGCTGTACGTCTCGCCGGGCTATCGCCGGGCTATCGTCGCCGACAAACATGGCGCCTGGGTGCTGGCGCGCGAGCCGGAGATTCCCGAATGGAGTTACGCCGGATTGCTGGCGCGGCTCACAGTGCAGGGATACGATGTTTCGGAGTTGCGCCGCGTCGTGCAGAAGCCGATACAGGTCGGGCAGCCCGGATTCGAGTGATTGCCAGTGCAAAAAAGAAGGGCCGGCGTATAGCCGGCCCTGAGCGAGTTACACCTTCCAGGGAGGAGAGAATCGAAGGCGTAACCGAGAGTCCACTGATCGTTTGAGCGACCGCGTACTCTGGAAACAAGTCTGCTCGCAGGTTCAGGATCGCACCATAGGACCTTGGTCGTAGTTGGAATTCCCTCTAGACTTGAAAAACGTGAACTCAATCAAAACAGTAGTCATCGCCGACGACCACCCGCTGTTCCGCACGGCCCTGCGGGAGGCGGTCAAGCCGGTGCTGCCGAACGCCAGGATCTCCGAGGCTGATTCCTTCCCCGCCCTGCAGGCCGCACTGCAGGCGGCCGTGGCGGCGGGCGGCCCGCCCGACCTGGTGCTCCTCGACCTCAACATGCCCGGGGTGCGTGGTTTTTCCTCGCTGCTGTTCCTGCGCTCGGAATTCCCCCACGTGCCGGTGATCGTGGTGTCAGGCTACGAGGAACCCCTGCTGATCCAGCGCGTCGTGCATTTCGGCGCCCGCGGCTTCATTCCCAAGACGTCCAGCCTGGAAACGATGGGAAATGCCGTGCGCACGGTCCTCGGTGGCGGCACCTGGACGCCGCCCGATGTGCCGAAGGCCGACGACAAGCCGGAAGAAGAAGAGCGGGCCAGGCGCGTAGCGAGCCTGTCGCCTCAGCAGCTGCGCGTGCTGCTGATGCTGGCCGACGGCCGCCTCAACAAGCAGATCGCCCACGAACTCTCGATCACCGAGGCCACGGTGAAGGCGCACATGACGATGATCCTGCGCAAGCTGGGCCTGGTTCGGCGCACGCAGGCCGCGGTGCTGGCCCAGCGCCTGATCCAGGACGAAGCGCTGCCGCTGGCCGTGGATCACATCCTCGACGAGGACGCCCCCGAGGAATAGAAGTCCTGCGCACCGCAGGCGATCCGGCCCCACGAGGGCGCCGCGATCCTTTCCGCCAGTGTCGCGATGTTCTCCTCGAGCAGGTCCATTTCGGGCGGCAACACGTTCGCCACCCAGCCCGCGAGTTGCGTGTCGCGCGCCACGGTTTCCGCCGTCAGCAGCGCATGGTTCAGGCAACCCAGCCGCATGCCCACCACCATCAGCACCGGCCATTCATGCTCGGAAGCCCAGGCGCCGAGCGTCCAGGTCTCGCCGAGCGGCACGCGCCAGCCGCCGGCGCCCTCCACCACGATCAGCTCGTAGCGACGCTTGAGCTCTGCGTACACGCGGTCGAGCTCCTGCGTGCGGATTTCGCGGCCGGCGAGCTTCGCGGCCAGGTGCGGCGCGATGGCCGGCTCGTAAGCGTAGGGATTCAGGAGTTCGTAGGGCTCGGTCGTACCGGCGGCCTCCTGCAGCGCAAGCGCGTCGTCGTTGCGCAGGCCCTGCGGCGTCGGGGTGCAGCCGCTCGCGACCGGTTTCCAGCCCAGGACTTTCACGCCCTCGGCACGGGCCTGGCGGATCAACGCACAGGCCACGCGGGTCTTGCCGGCACCGGTGTCGGTGCCGGTGACGAACAGCGTTCCCGACTTCACGCCGCCCTCAAGCGGCTTGCGCGAGTTCGCGCAGGCCCGCCGCCAGCGCGTCACACAGGCCCTCGACCTGGGCACTCGTATGCGCGGCCGACAGCGTGATGCGCAGCCGCGCCGTGCCCACGGGCACCGTCGGCGGCCGGATCGCCGCGACCCAGTAGCCGCGCGCGAGCAGCGCCGTGCTGAGCGCGAGCGCGCGGCGCTCCCCGCCGAGCACCAGCGGCTGTATCGCCGTCGTCGAGGCGCCGAGCGCGATGCCGCGCTGCGCGGCGCCAGCCCGGAATTCCGCGATCAGGCTCGCCAGCCTTTCGCGCCGCTGCCCTTCCGCCTGCACGATGGAGAGGCCGCACCGCGCCGCCGCGGCCAGCGCCGGCGGCGGCGCGGTGGAAAACACCCAGCTGCGCGCGCGCTGCACCAGGTAATCGACCAGGGTTTCCGAGCCGGCGACGAAGGCGCCCGCCACGCCGAGCGCCTTGCCCAGCGTCGCCACGTAGATGTCGGGCCGCGCGAGGCGCAGCGTGCCCAGGCCATCCGCGCCGAGCACGCCGAAGCCGTGCGCGTCGTCCACCATCAGGCTGGCGCCCGCCCTGCCGCAGGCCGCTGCAAGCGCCGCCAGCGGCGCGCAATCGCCATCCATGCTGAACAGCGCATCGGTGGCGAGCAGCGTCGTGTGGCCGCGGCGCGCGACCGCGAGCTGCTTCGCGGCAGCGTCGGCATCGGCGTGCGGATAGCGCAGGTAGCGCGCGCCGGCGAGGCGCCCGCCATCGATCAGCGAGGCGTGGTTGAGCTCATCCGCCACCAGCGTATCGTCGCGGCCGAGCAAGGCCCTCAGCACGCCGAGGTTCGCCGCCCAGCCCGAGCTGAACAGCAGCGCGCGCGGATAGCCTGTGTACGCCGCCAGTGCTTCCTCGAGCGCGCGGTGCTCGGCGTTGTAGCCCGACACGAGCGCGGCGGCGCCACTGCCGGTGCCGCTCTCCTCGAGCGCGCGCTGCGCGGCCCTGGCGATGCGGGGATCGCCGGCCAGGCCGAGATAATCGTTCGAGCAGAAGTTGATGCAGCGCCGGCCGTCCACCACCAGCTCGGCGCCGTGGCGCCCGCTGACGACGCGCCGCCGCCGGTGCAGGTCCTGCGCGCGCAGCCTTGTCAGCTCCTCGCCCAGGCGGTCGTCGAGCACGCCGGTCATGCCGCGGTGAGGCCCAGCCTCGTGAAGAGCGCGCGGTCCTTGTCGCCCTGCGGGTTACCGGTGGTCAGCAGTTTCTCGCCGTAGAAGATCGAGTTCGCGCCGGCGAAAAAGCACAGGGCCTGCAACTCGTCACTCATCTCCGAGCGGCCGGCCGAGAGCCGCACGTAGGCCTGCGGCATCAGGATGCGGGCCACGGCCAGCGTGCGGACGAATTCCAGGGGATCCAGCGCATTCACCCCGGCCAGCGGCGTGCCCTCGACCTGCACGAGGTTGTTGATGGGCACCGACTCCGGGTGCTGCGGCAGGTTGGCGAGCGTGCGCAGGAACTCCACGCGGTCCTCGCGCGTCTCGCCCATGCCGACGATGCCGCCGCAGCAGACCTTGATACCGGCGTCGCGCACGTGCTCCAGCGTCTCGAGCCGGTCGCCGTACTCGCGCGTGGTGATGATTTCCTTGTAGTAGCGCTCGGAGGTGTCGAGGTTGTGGTTGTAGTAGTCGAGCCCGGCCTCGGCGAGGGCCTGCGCCTGCGGTTCCTTCAGCATGCCGAGCGTCAGGCAGGTCTCGAGGCCCATGGCCTTCACTTCCCTGACCATCTCCGACACCGCCGCGATGTCTCGATCCTTGGGCGCGCGCCACGCAGCGCCCATGCAGAAGCGGCTGGCTCCGGCCGCCTTGGCCGCGCGCGCCGCCGACTTCACCGCCTCGATGTCCATCAGGGGTTCGGCTTTGACACCGGTGTGATATCGCGCGGATTGTGGGCAGTACGCACAATCCTCGGGGCAGGCGCCGGTCTTGATGGACAACAAGGTGGAGAGTTGCACCGCGTTCGGCACGAAGTGCTGCCGGTGCAGGCCGTGCGCCTGAAACAAGAGGTCATTGAAAGGCTGCTCGAACAGGGCCAGCACCTCGGCCGCCTGCCAGTCATGCCGCGTAACCCGCGCATCCATTCCCGTCTCCTCTGGTTTAATTCCCCCATAGTTTTCAATGGCCTGCCGCTTATGTCAACTCATCCACATGCTTTCGGTTGACAGCTTTGTGGCCGAATCACTGGCCTTGGGCCTGCCGCGGGCTTGCTGCTGGTGCGATGCACCCTCGCCGGGCGAACCGGCTTGCGCATCGTGCCGCGCCCGCCTGCCGTGGAACGAACACGCCTGCCGCGCCTGCGCGATTCCGCTGCCAGCCGGGGCGCACACCGATGTCTGCAAGGACTGCCTCGAAGCGTCGCCCTCGCAGGACCGGACCTGGGCCGCGTTCCGCTACGAGCCCGCCATCGCAGCGCAGGTGATCGGCCTGAAGTTCCATGCGCGCTTCGCACCGGCACACGTGCTCGGCACGCTGATGGCGCTGCGCCTCGCGCAGCGGCCGGAGCCGCTGCCGGAATTGCTGGTTCCGGTGCCACTGCAGGCGCGCCGGCTGTGGCGGCGCGGCTACAACCAGGCGCTCGAGATCGCCCGGGAGCTCTCGCTGCACCTGCGCATCGTCCTGGCACCGCAACTGGCGCGGCGCACGGGCATCACGCAGGAGCAGACCCGGCTGTCCGCGGCCGAGCGGCGGCGCAATGTGCGCGGCGTGTTCGAGGTCAGCGACAACGTGCGTGGCCGGCACAT
>JAYUGN010000267.1:0-3730 GCA_043767605.1 Gammaproteobacteria bacterium | reverse complement strand
ACCTCGCCGATGAAGTAGAGGCCCGGCACGCGCTTCGATTCGAAGCTCACCGATGAAATCTCGTGGGTGGCCACGCCGCCGAGGGTGACTTCCGCCGTGCGATAGCCTTCGGTGCCGCTGGGCGTCACGGGCCACTGCTCGAGTTTTTGCGCAATCTCGCGCAGCGCCGCCGGCGTGTAGCGCTTCATGGGCTGGCTCGGCGCCATGACTTCGCAGAACTGCTGCGCGAACCGCTTGGGCAGTTCACTGCCGAGCACCGTCCGCAATTCGGCGTCGGGCTGCGCGGCCTGGCGCTCGCGCAGGAACTCCAGCGCCTCGTGCCCCGGCAGCAGGTCGATGTGCAGCGGCTCGCCTGGCTGCCAGTAGTTGGAGATCTGCAGCAGTGCCGGGCCCGACAGCCCGCGATGGGTCAGCAGCATCGCGTTGCTGAACTCGGCGCCGCCGGAGCGCGCGGCCACCGGCAGGCTCACGCCCGAGAGCACGCTCCAGTCCTCGAGCGGCCGGCCCGACAGCGTCAGCGGTACCAGGCCCGCGCGAGTCGATTGCAGTTCGTGGCCGAACTGGCGCGCGAGGTCGTAGCCGTAAGCGCTGCCGCCGAGCGAGGGGATCGAAAGCCCGCCAGTGGCGACGACGAGCTTGCCCGCGCGCAGCTCGCCCAGCGAGGTCTGCACGACGAAGCCCTCCGGCGTGCGCTCGACGTGCGTGACTTCGCAATCGGTGTCGATGCGCACGTCCACCTGGGCGCATTCGTCGAGCAGCATCTGCACGATCTGCCTGGCGGAATCGTCGCAAAACAGCTGGCCGAGCTCCTTCTCGTGGAAGGCGATGCCGTGCGCCTCCACCCGCGCGATGAAATCTGCCGGCGCGTAGCGCGCCAGCGCCGACTTGCAGAAATGCGGGTTGGCCGAGAGGAAATGCCGTGCCTCGACCTTGAGGTTGGTGAAATTGCAGCGGCCGCCGCCGGACATCAGGATTTTCTTGCCGACGCGGTTGGCGCGCTCGAGCACGCGAACCTGGCGGCCGCGCTGGCCCGCGGTCATGGCGCAGAACAATCCGGCGGCGCCGCCGCCGAGCACGAGGACCTCTAGCGGTTCAGCGAGTACAGCAGCTTCTCCCCGCGGAACTCCAGCACCATGCCTTCCTTGACGATCTCCGTCAGGTGCGGGCCTTCGGCCAGCGTCTCGCCCTCGTGGTAGCGGCGGTCGTTGACGATCACGAAGCGTTTCGCCAGCTCGCGCTCGTAGTTGTGCACCTGCACGTTCAGCGGCGGGAAGTCCGCCCGGAACTCCGGCGGCATCTCGCGCAGCTTGCGCAGCGGCGCCGGCTGGGTGAGCGCCTGCGGTATTTCGCGCTCGCCAGCGGGGGCTGCGACGTCGGGCTTTGGCGCGGCCTGATCCTGCGCGGCGTCTTGTTCCAGCGCCGGCCCTGCCGGCGCAGGGGCCGCGGCAGCAGGCGCGGCGCCGGGCTGCACGGTGTAGGCCTGCGGCTTGGTCGGCGAGGCGGGCAGGACCACCGCCGGTGGCGGTGGCTCGGGCTCGCTCAATTCATCGAGGCTGGAGACCGACTCGGTGCCCGGAATGACCGAGGGCCGCGGATTGGGTGCTGGCGCGGGGCTCGCGACGAGGTTGCCGGTCTGCGGCGACGGTGCCTGCATCGGTGCCTGCGCCGTCGGCTTGGGCGGCAGCAGGCGCATCGCGGCCGGCGGCTGCGGCGCGCGCTTGCCGCGCACGAGTCGCACGGCGACCGCGAGCACCAGCAGTGCCACCAGCGCCAGCAAAATACCGAGCACGATCCGCAGCCACAGGCGGCGGCGCCGTGGCGGCGAAATGCCGGGCACGTCCAGCCCCGGCATGGGATCGGCGCGACGCTCGCGCTCCGCGCGCTTCAGCGCGTCAAGGATGAGCGACATCGAGCGTCTTCAAGGTGGGCGTGCCCGCGGCGGGCGGCGTGAGCGTGGACAGCGCGATCAGCGTGCGCGCGCCGGCGATGCCGTCGGGCGTCAGGCCCTGCGCGCTCTGGTAATGCATCAGTGCCTGCTTCAGGTCGTCGTCGTACTTCGAGCCGATGGGCAGCGCGCGGCCTTGCGCGCGGCCGAGCGCCGTGCGCAACCAGGCCAGCGAGGCCGGCTTGCTGTCCGGGCCCACGGCCATTTCGTCCACATCGCGATGCCACAGCACCAGGAATTCTCCGGTCCACAACAGGTCCACCTGCTCCAGCGGCAGGCGCATCGTCGCGCTGGCCGTCTCGATCACCGCGTCGCCGGCGCCGAGCTGGCGCAGCAGCACGTGCTGGACGCCGCCACGGCCGCTCGACAGCGTGAGTATGGCGGGACGGTCGTAGCGGCGCAGGTCGTTCCAGTCGCCGGAGCCCTTGTAGCAGGCGAGCTTCTCGCGCGCGAGCGCCTGGCAGACGGTCTCGGTCGAGCTCACGCGCGGGCTGACGTTCCAGACCTGGATCAGCCGCGCGAGCACCAGCGGCAGCGGCTGCGCCGCACGCAACAGCGCATCGACCTGCGGGACCGCCTGCGGTGCGGGCGGCGCGCCTTGCGCGGGGCTTGTCGACGCGGATGACATTTCCGCGGCGACAGGCGCCGCATAAGCGGCGCGCCCGGCCTGCGCCGGGACCTGCTCGATGGCCTGCTGGATCTCGTCGTGCAGGAACCACCAGGCGCCACCGGCGAGGATCGCGGCGACCAGCACCGCATCGAGCAGCGTCACGCGCCGGCCGGATGGCGCGGCGGTCTCGCCGCCGACTTCGCGCGCCGCGCGCTCGACAATTTCCGGCGTGACCTGCTTGTGGCCGGTGGCGTACGCACCGAGCAGGGCGCGATCGCACAGGATGTTGATCAGGCGCGGCACGCCGCGCGCATGGCGGTGGACGGCGGCGACGGCGCGCGCCGAGAACAGCTCGCGCCCGCCGCCGGCGACGCCGAGGCGGTGCGCGATGTACTCGCTGGTCTCGTTCGCCGACAGCGGCATCAGGTGGTAGCGCGCCGTGATGCGCTGCGCGAGTTGGCGCAGGTCGGGCCGCGCCAGCAGCACGGCCAGCTCGGGCTGGCCCACCAGCATGATGCGCAGCAGTTTCTCCTTGTGCGTCTCGAGGTTGGTGAGCAGGCGCACCTGCTCGAGCACTTCCGGCTGCAGGTTCTGCGCCTCGTCGATGATCACGACGGTGCGGCGCCCTTCGGTGTGCGACTTCAGCAGGTGCTCGTTCAGCGCATCCACGCGCGTCTTCAGCGTGCCGCGCTTCGGGTATTTCACGTGCAGTTCGTCGCAGATCGAAGCGACGAACTCGATTTCGCTCTGGCGCGGGTTCAGGATCACGGCGACGTCCACGTGCTCGAGTTTCTGCGCCAGCAGCGTGCGCACGATCGTGGTCTTGCCGGTGCCGACCTCGCCGGTCAGTTGCACGAAGCCGCCGTACTGGCCGGTGCCGTACAGCAGGTGGCCCAGCGCCTCCTGGTGGCGCGGGCTCATGTAGAGGTAGGCCGGATCGGGCGTGATGCTGAACGGCATCTCGCGCAGGCCAAAGTAGGTCGTATACATCGGAGCGCAAGTATAGAGACTCGCCCTCGCGGGTCGCTCGGCACGCCCTCGCTGTCATCCCCGCGAACGCGGGGATCCAGCATGCCCTCGCTGGCCGCTCGGCACGCCTTCGCTAGTCGCTCAGGCGCAAACCGCTGCGCATCGGTGGTCTTGGAGGTGTTGCGCTGTGCGGTGCGCCTCGTTCG
>JAYUGN010000266.1:0-3740 GCA_043767605.1 Gammaproteobacteria bacterium | reverse complement strand
GCGCCGGCACCGCGCTGACCTTCGACGCCGTGAACGAAGCCGGCGAGCACCTCGGCGGCCTGATTGCACCGGGGCTCACCACCGCGCAGAAAGCCGTGGATGCGTCCACACGTTTTACGATCCGCGCGTTCGGCGACAAATTCGCCGCGGGCCTGGGCACCGACACCGAAGGCTGCGTGCGCCAGGGCGCGCTGTACGCCTGCGCCGGGCTGGTCGAGCGCGCCTCGCGTAACCTTCCGGGGACGAAGTATTTGACCGGCGGCGACGCCGCCGCGCTGCTGCCACACCTGACGCCGCGCTGGGAATGGCGGCCCAACGCAGTGCTCGAAGGATTGAAGGTGCTTGGTAGGCTGGGCTGAGCCCGCGAAGCGGCGAAGCCCAGCAATGCGAATTTGCGTACGCCCGCTGGGCTTCGCTACGCTCAGCCCAGCCTACATACGCTCAGCGCAGCAGCCAAAACAACAAGAAGGGGAAAACCCTCATGCGGACCTATATCCGCGCCCGTGTTCCAGGCGCCAGCTATTTCTTCACTCTGACCCTGCAGGACCGGCGATCGTCCCTGTTGATCGAGCATGTCGACACGCTGCGCAAGGCGTTCCAGGCTGTGCGCCGGACGCATCCCTTCACAATGGAGGCCGTCTCGGTACTGCCGGATCACCTGCATTGCATCTGGACCCTTCCCGGAGAGGACACCGACTACTCGACGCGCTGGTCCCTGATCAAGGCTTCGTTCTCGCGCGCCGTCCCGCAAAGGGAGCAGGTAGGCGCCAGTCGCATCCGCCGCCGGGAGCGGGGTATCTGGCAACGCCGCTACTGGGAGCATGTGATTCGCGACGAGGCGGAGTACGCCCGCATCTTCGACTACATCCACTACAACCCTGTGAAGCACGGCCACGCCGCTTCCTGTGCTTCGTGGCGCCACTCGTCCTTCCGGAAGTATGTGGAAGCGGGGCTATACACCGAGGATTGGGCGGCTTCGCCGGAGACTTCGGCTATCGACTGGGATTGAAGACCTGCTGGGCTTCGCTGCTGGGCTTCGCTGCTGGGCTTCGCTACGCTCAGCCCAGCCTACAATCTACGGTCCGCTGCCGTCCTGGAAAGATTGAAGGTACTCGCATGCTCATCGTGAAAACACCCGCCGCCCCCGCCGGCGTCACCCCCGCGAAAGCGGGGGTCCAGGACAAGGCCGCGCGCTATCGCGATCTACTCGATCAATGCGCGGCGCTGCTGCAGGGCGAGCGCGACGCGATCGCGAACGCGGCCAACCTCGCCTCGCTGATCTTCCACACCTTGTCGGACCTGAACTGGATCGGCTTCTATTTCCTGAAGGACGGCGAGCTGGTCCTCGGGCCTTTCATGGGCAAGCCGGCCTGCGTGCGCATCGCGCTCGGCAAGGGCGTGTGCGGCACGGCTGCGAAAACGAAGCAGTCGCAGGTCATCGAGGACGTGCATGCCTTCCCCGGCCACATCGCCTGCGACTCGGCCAGCAACTCCGAGTGCGTCGTGCCGCTGCTCAAGGACGGCAAGATCCTCGGCGTGCTCGACGCCGACAGCCCGCTCACCGGCCGCTTCGACGAGACGGATCGCGTGGGGCTCGAGCAGCTGGCCGCGCTGTGGGTGTCCGCCAGCGACACGCCGTAAGGCCCGGCGCTTCCTGTGAACATTGATCCGCACGAGCAGATGATGCGCGAGTCCGTGCGCGCCTTCGGCCGCTGGCGCGAAGTCCCGGCTCCACAGCGCGGCGCCATCGTCCGCGAAATTGGGGATGCGTTCCGGCGCGACAAGGACATTCTCGCGCGCCTGGTGACGACCGAGACCGGCAAGATCCTCTCGGAGGGCCTGGGCGAAGTGCAGGAAGTCATCGACATCTGCGACTTCGCGGTGGGCCTCTCGCGCCAGCTCTACGGCCTGTCCATGCACTCGGAGCGCCCGCAGCACCGCATGTACGAGCAGTGGCATCCGCTCGGGCCGGTCGCGGTGATCACCGCCTTCAATTTTCCGGTGGCGGTGTGGGCCTGGAACGCGATGATCGCCGCGGTCTGCGGCGACAGCGTGATCTGGAAGCCCTCGCCCAAGGCGCCACGCGTCGCCGCCGCGGCGCAGAAGATCGTGGACGGCGTCATGGCGCGTCACGGCCATCACAGCGTGTTCCAGCTCGCGATCGGCGACGGCGAGCTCGGCATGGCGCTGGCGCAAGATCCGCGCATCCCGCTGGTGTCGTTCACCGGCTCGGTCACGGTGGGCCGCAAAGTCGCGGAAGCCTGCGCGCGCCGCCTGGCGCGGCCGCTGCTCGAACTGGGCGGCAACAACGCGATCATCGTCATGGACGACGCCGAGATCGAACTCGCGCTGCGCGCGATCGCCTTCGGCGCGGCCGGCACCGCGGGCCAGCGCTGCACCACCACGCGCCGGCTGTTCGCACAGCGCGGCATCGCCGCGAGACTGAAGGAACGGCTGGTCGCAACCTACCGGGCGCTGCCGGTTGGCGATCCGCTGGACCCCAAGACCCTGCTCGGCCCGCTGATCGACGAGGGCGCCGTAAAGAGCTACGAGCGCGCGATCGCGCGCGCGCAAACCGAGGGCGGCGCCGTGCTGACCGGCGGCAAGCGCATCGCCCAGCCGGGGACTTTCCCCGGCAATTTCGTGGAGCCGGCCATCGTCGTGTCCGAGCGGCCGCTGCCGATCGCGCGCGAGGAAACCTTCGCGCCGATTCTCTACGTCGTGGAATTCGACACGCTCGAGCAGGCCATCGCGATGAACAACGACGTGCCGCAGGGCCTGTCGTCGGCGATCTTCACGACCAGCCTGCGCTCGGCGGAGAAATTCCTCTCGGCCGCCGGCTCCGACTGCGGCATCGCCAACGTGAACATCGGCACCAGCGGCGCGGAGATCGGCGGGGCGTTCGGCGGCGAGAAGGACACCGGCGGCGGGCGCGAGTCCGGCAGCGATGCCTGGAAGCACTACATGCGCCGGCAGACCTGCACGATCAATTACGGCACCGAGTTGCCGCTGGCCCAGGGCGTGAAGTTCCCTCTCCCGCTTGCGGGAGAGGGTGGCGCGTAGCGCCGGGTGAGGGTGGCGCGTAACGCCGGGTGAGGGTGGCGCGTAGCGCCGGGTGAGGGTGGCGCGTAGCGCCGGGAGAGGGGGCGCGCGCCATGCGGGGCGAGTATCGCACCGTTAAACTCCGCTTCGATGCCGGCTTAGCTCAGTTGGTAGAGCACCCGCCTTGTAAGCGGAAGGTCGCCCGTTCGACTCGGGCAGCCGGCACCAATATCTACGCGCACCCCTCACCCTGACCCTCTCCCCGTGAGGGAACACTCACGGGGAGAGGGAAAGTCACCGCGCCAGCATGATCCCGATCATGACGCGGGTGATCGAGCGGTTGTAGAAAGTCAGGCTCTCGCCATAGCCGTTGAACACGCTGACGGCCCAGAACACGGCGCCGTTGTTGGACGGCACGCTCCAGGTGAGCTGCACCGCACCCTTGTCGGTGGTCGGGTTGCCGCGCACCAGTGCGGTGAGGAGCTGATCGGCGCCGATCTGCCGCGAATAGCTGAAGTCGCCGTAGCCCAGGAAATCCGCAATGTCCGGGTTGTCGTCGCCGGCCTGGTTGGTCTGCGAGCTCGCCTCGCCTTCCGGGATCCGGTACCAGAACTTCAGGTAGGCGAGGCCCTTGCCCTTGGCCTGGAACGGCGCGATGTAGACGCGATTCCAGCTGCGCGACAGGTTGGTCGGCTGGC
>JAYUGN010000265.1:0-3750 GCA_043767605.1 Gammaproteobacteria bacterium | reverse complement strand
ATCACGCCGCGCTCCATGAAAAAAGCCCGGGTCCGCGCGAGGATCGCGGCCCGGGCCTTGAGCGTGTCGAGCGAGGCGGAAGGCCGCCAGCTCATCAGCTTGCCTGTGATGATCGCGCCTGCGACGCGATCACTTGCCGGCGCGGTTCAGGTACTCACCCGTGCGGGTGTCCACCTTGATGATCTCGCCTTCGTTGAGGAACAGCGGGACCTTCACCACCGCGCCCGTTTCGAGCTTGGCCGGCTTGGAGCCGCCGGTGACGGTGTCGCCGCGCGCGCCCGGGTCGGTCTCGACGATCTTCAGCAGCGCGAAGATCGGCGGCGTCACCTGCAGCGGGATGCCGTTCCACAGCAACACCTTGCAGCTGTCCTGTTCCTTGAGCCACTTCGCGGCGTCGCCGACCTTGATCTTGTCGGCCGTGAGCTGCTCGTAGTTGTTCGGGTCCATGAAGTGCCAGAACTCGCCATCGTTGTAGAGGTACTGCATCTCCAGCTCGACGATGTCGGCTTCTTCGACGGTTTCGGCCGAGCGCATGGTCTTTTCGATCACGCGGCCATTCTTGAGGTTGCGGATCTTCAGGCGGTTGAAGGCCTGGCCCTTGCCCGGCTTGACGTATTCGTTTTCGATGATGGAGTACGGGTCGCCGTCCATGAGGACTTTGACGCCGGGCTTCATGTCGTTCGTACTGATGGCCATGGATTTTTCTCTATGTTTCAAAAAGTTGCCGGGCGTTCTGCACCCGGCCAGAATGCGGCGCGCATGATACAGACAAACCTCGAAATTCGACAGGTGCCGGCCTGGCAACAAGCCTTGTCGCAAGCCTTCACCAAGCCTTCGGAATTGCTGGAGTTTCTCGGCCTTCCGGCCGATATGCCGTGCATGCCCGTGAACCGGCAGTTCCCCTTGCGGGTGCCGCGCGGTTTTGCCGCGCGCATGGAGAAAGGCAATGCCCGCGACCCCCTGTTCCTGCAGGTCTGGCCGGCGCTGGCCGAGGGCCAGGACACCGCCGGGTTCAGCGACGACGCGGTCGGCGACAGGGCCAGCCTCAAGGACGGCGGGCTGATCCACAAATACGAAGGCCGCGCGCTGGTCATCACCACCGGCGCCTGCGCGGTGCACTGCCGCTACTGCTTCCGCCAGCACTTCCCCTACGGCGAGGCACTGGCCTCGCGCGACCGCTGGCGCGCGACGCTCAAGGCGCTCGCCGACGACTGCTCGATCCACGAGGTGATCCTCTCGGGCGGCGATCCGTTGGCGCTCACCGACGACAAGCTCGCCGAGTTCGCGGAAGCTGTGGAATTCCTGCCGCACGTGGACACGCTGCGCATCCACACCCGGCTGCCGGTCGTATTGCCCGAGCGCATCGACGATCGTTTCATGGCCTGGTTTGCGCGCGGCCGCCTGCGCAAGGTCATGGTCATCCACGCCAACCACGCCAATGAAATCGACAGCCCGGTCGCCGGCGCCCTGGCGCGCCTGCGCGACGCCGGCGTGACCCTCCTGAACCAGTCGGTGCTGCTGCGCGGCGTCAATGACCGCAGTTCGACGTTGGTCGAACTCTCCGAGCGCCTGTTTGCCTGCGGAGTCATGCCCTACTATCTGCACATGCTGGATCGCGTTCGGGGGACCGCGCACTTCGAAGTGCCTGAAAACGAGGCGCGGGCGCTGATGCGCGCGATGTCCGCGCGGCTGCCCGGCTACCGTGTGCCGCGCCTGGTGCGCGAAGAGCCCGGCGCACCGTCAAAAATCGTTCTGGCCGGGTGAACGTGAGCGCCGACGCAGCGCACAGCCCCTCGCCTCCGGGCGTATCGGCGACGCTGCTGGTGATCGCACCGGGAGAGGAAGTCGCCAAGCGCGTCGAAAGCCACCTGCGCAACGCCGGCCACCCGGTGCGTGTCGCCTGGGTGACCGACCTCGAGGACATGGAGGACGCGATCCGGCGCAGCCCACCGGACCTCGTGCTGTGCCAGGACGGCATGGCGAAAGTCAGCGTCAAGGATGCGCTGGCGCTGGTGCGGCGCCTCGCGCCCGACATGCCGATGCTGATCCTCGCGTCCAAGCCCTTCACGATGGCCGACACGGTCGCCGCACTGCGCGTCGGCGTGCGCGGCCTGGTCATCGCCGGCGACACGCTGCAGCTGCAGCACCTCGAAACCATCTGCCTGCGCGAGCTCGGGACGCACAAGCAGATCGTCGAGCTGCGCAAGCTGCGCGCGCGCCTCGCCGACTACGAATCGCGCCATGAGCGCCTGCTGGCCGGCACCGCCGACGCGATCCTGCGCGTGCAGGAAGGCATCGTCACGCACGTCAACGCGGCCTTCGTCTCGCTGCTGGGCCACGACTCGGCCGCCGACGTCGAGGGCAACCCGCTGATGGACCTCGTGGCCCCGGAGGGCGCGGCGGAGGTCAAGGCCTTCATGAAGGCCTACGCGCAGGGCAAGTCGCGCGGCGCGCCGCTGGCGCTCGCGCTCTCCACGCGCAACCAGGGCGTGCTGAAAGTCACCGCGCACGTCACGCTGAGCCGCGACAGCGAAGACAA
Source organism: Gammaproteobacteria bacterium (assembly GCA_043767605.1). Taxonomy (GTDB): domain Bacteria; phylum Pseudomonadota; class Gammaproteobacteria; order Nevskiales; family Nevskiaceae; genus JACPFV01. The sequence goes on along the minus strand of JAYUGN010000265.1, from coordinate 1,211 downwards.
GCTGATGGAATTCCTCGTGCGCGCCGAGGCGAGGCCCGCGCCGGTGCGCGAGGAAGTCTCCCCGAGCCGCGCGCCGGAGCCGCGCTCCGAAGCCGCGGCGGTGCAATCGGCGCCCGCCATGCTGCTGACCGGCCGCATGGAGCTGTTCGAGCTGCTGAACCAGTCGCTGAAGTCGCCGGGCATGCACCGTGCGCTGGTCATGGTGATGGTGGACAACTTCGGCCAGATCGAAGAACGCCTCGGCTACCACGAGTCCGAACTGGCGCTGGCCCAGCTGGGCGAGCTCGTGCGCCACCGCCTGGGCCCCAAGGAGCCGCTGTTCCGGTTCTCGACCGCCCTGGTGGCGCTGGTGATTTCGCGCGCGAGCGTGTCCGACTTCGGCGGGCTGGGCGAGTTGCTGCGCCAGGACATCGTCGCGCACCTGTTCAAGACGGACAGCTATGAGGCTCACCTGACCGCGACCGTGGTTGCCTACCCGCTATCGCCCTCCGACAAGGCGGTCGAGGTGGTGGACAAGGCCGTGCGCGAGGCACGGCACCTGTCGCGCGAGGGCGGCAACCGCAGCGCCGTGCTTGGCGCCACCGCGCAGCAGCTGAAGCTCGACGAGGCCGACCAGCGCAAAGCCGACGAGATCAAGCGCGCGCTGGTCGAGAACCGCCTGAAGCTCGCCTACCAGTCCATCGCCAGCCTCGAGGGCGACGCCCGCCAGCACTTTGACGTGCTTGCACGCATGGTCGACGAAGCCGGCCAGGAAGTGCCGGCGCGCGAGTTCATCCCGGCCGCCGAGAAATTCGGCCTGATCGTGGCGGTGGACCGCTGGGTCACCGCGTGCGCGCTGCGCGCGCTGGCCAAGCGCGAGAACGCAACCGACGGCTCCTCGCTGTTCGTGCGCCTCTCCGAGCAGACGCTGAAGGAAGGCGACGCCTTCCTGCGCTGGCTCAGCGAGCAGCTCAAGACGCGACCGCTGAAGAAGGAAGAGCTGGTGATCTCGATCCAGGAGCCGGTGCTCGAGAAGCACATCGGCAAGGCCGCCGCGCTGTGCAAGGCGCTGCAGGCGCTCGGCGTCGAGGTCAACGTGGATTACTTTGGTGTCGGCGATAAATCAGCACAGCTGCTGGACCACGTGCGGGCGGACTTCGTTCGCTTTCACTACTCCTTCACCAAGGACTTCGGCGACCAGAAGCTGCAGGCCAGGCTGACCGAGCTGATGG
>JAYUGN010000264.1:0-3752 GCA_043767605.1 Gammaproteobacteria bacterium | reverse complement strand
CCCAGCCACTCCATGCCCTCGAAGATGGCCTGCACGGCCGCGTCGGTCGAGCGCTCGCGGTCGGTGTCCTCGATGCGCAGCAGGTAGCGGCCGCCGTGGCGGCGCGCATACAGCCAGGAGAACAGCGCCGTGCGGGCGCCGCCGATATGGAGGTAGCCGGTGGGGCTGGGGGCGAAGCGAGTGGTGACCACGGAAGGCTCGGCGGGTAAGAGGCTGGGGACTGGAGGCTGGAAAAAAAGTGCGCGGATTTTAGCAGTAGAGCGCGCCCAAACCCTTAGAATTGCCCTCCCTTGACCAAACTCTTCGTCGAACACCTCACCGTCATCGACTGCGCCTACCTGGACGCGCAGCGCGGGCTCGTGGGCGAATCCTGGATCGTGGACGTGGAGCTGGAAGGCGCGCTCGACGACCAGGGCATGGTGCTGGACTTCGGCGAGGTGAAGAAGAAGCTGAAGAAAGCCATCGACAACGTCGCCGACCATCGCCTGCTGGTCCCCAGCCGCTCGCCGCAGCTCGACTTCGTGCTCTCCGGCACCGGTACGGGCCTGTCGTTCCGCGCAGCCACCGGCGCGATCGAGCACCAGGGGCCCGTGAAATCGGTCTGCAACATCGATGCCGACGTCGTGAATGCCGCAACGGTCGCCGCCCAGATCGAGCCCTGGCTCAAGAAGGCCGTGCCCGGCTCGGTGAGCAAGGTCCGCGTCACGCTGCGGTCCGAAGTGATCCCCGGCGCGTATTACCACTACACACACGGCCTCAAGAAACATGAAGGCCAGTGCCAGCGCATCGCCCACGGGCATCGCTCGAAGCTGGAGATCCGCAGCGACGGCCAGCGTGACGACAAGCTCGAGCGCCTCTGGGCCGAGCGCTGGCGCGACATTTACCTGGGCACCGCCAGCGACATCGTCAGCCATGGCAAGGGCCGCATCCGCTTCGAGTACACCTCGAGCGAGGGCGCGTTCGCCCTCGAACTGCCGGTGGAGCGCGTGGACCTGCTGCAGACCGATTCCACGGTCGAGCGCATCGCCGAACACCTGGTCGCGCAGGTCGCCGCCGGCCGCCCCGGCGAGCGCATCGAGGTGCGCGCCTACGAGGGCGTCATGAAGGGCGCGATCGCCAGCGCCGGTTGAGCCGCCGCGCCGTTCAGGCCGGGCGGGTCTCTTGCGCCATGAACTGGATCGCCGCGGACACCGTGGTAAACCGGTCCTGGCGCTTCTTGGCCATCAGCCGATCGAGCAGGGGCTGGAATCGCTCGTGTCCCGGCGGCAGCGTGGGCACCGGCGCAGTGAGGTGATCCATCAGCACCCGCGACAGGTCCGCGGAGGTATACGGCCGCTGCCCGGTCAGCATCTCGTGGAGCAGCAGCCCGAGGGTGTAAAGGTCGGTCTGCATGTCGGCGGCGGCGCCATTGATCAGCTCGGGAGACAGATATTCCGGCGACCGCACCACGACGCCGGCGCCGGACTCGCCCATCGCGTACTCGATGATGAGCGCCAGCGAAAAATCGGTGATCGCCACGCTGCCGTCCGCGCGAAACATGATGTTGGCCGGTTTCAGGTCTCCATGGGCGATGACCTGCTGGTGCGCCGCCTTGAGGCCGCCGGCGATCCGCAGCAGCAGCTTCATCGTCTCGTCGGCGGTCATCCCGTCGGCGATCAGGTTGCGCAAGTCGCCACCCGGGCAATACTCCTGCACGACGTAGGCGTGCGTCGCCGTCAGGCCCTGCGCCGTGTGGCGCGCGACCGCCGGATGATCCACGGTGGCCATCACCGCGTACGAGTCGACGAACTGCTTCAGCTGCGCGCGTTTTTTCTCGTCGCCGATCAGGATGGTCTTCACCACCTCGGGCGGCCCGCCGCCAACCGGCTGCGCGAGCGAAACCGCGACGATGCCGTTGTCGGACAGCTTGCGGATCGTCGAGTACCCCGGCACCAGGTCGCCCGCAGCGACCGCGGCGCCGGTGCCACCAGTGCCGCCCGCGCCGACCGCGCCGACCGCGCCGACCGCGGGAGCCTTGGGCCTGCCGGCATTCGCCGTCCGGGCGTCCAGGGATTTCGCCAGGACCTGCGCAAAACCGAGGACCCCGGCATTGCGATTGACCGCCGCCTCGAGCAGCGGCGCCATCTTCGCCAGCTCGGGCGACAACCGGTCGCGCCGGTCCAGGCCCTTGACCTCGACGGCGGCCAGCTCGCGCTTGGCCATGGTCAGCTTCGCTCCGCGTCCCGACAGGAAGGCGAATTCCGCCGCGGTGGCAGCATCGCGGGAGGCCACGATGCTCCAGCGCAGGGACCGGCTCGATTCCGCCAGGAACGCGGCGACATCCACCGTGGGCCCGGCCACCACGCCCGCCAGGAACTGGACGGGGCCGCAGTGCACACCGAGGCCCACTGCGAGCTCCGGGACATGCCGGCCCGGGAACCGGCTGGCCGTCCACGGCCTGAGGCGCTGGGCCGCAAGCACCACCGACAGCGCGCCCCTGAGCGCCTTGGCCGCACTGGCGTGGACGCCTGCGCCGGGCGGGTCTTCAAAAACGATGGCGAAGCTCCGGTCGCCCAGCCTGATGAAGGTGCCGCCGTCGCGCTGCGCGGCCGCGTTGGAGTCGCCCTCGAATTTCGCGAGCAGTTCGACAAGTTCCCCGGGCTTCAGGGTGTCGGCAAAGACCTCGAGTCCGCAGGCTTCGGTGAACACCACCGACGCCGACACTTCGCGCCGGGCGGACAGGCCCGGCGCCGCCACGGCGGCCGGCGTCCGCGCAACCGGCGCCCGCAAGCATTCGCCGACCAGTCTCATCAGGTCGACGCGGTCGAAGGGCTTGCCGATGAACTCGTTGACGCCGGCGTGCAGGGCCTTGGCCAGGATTTCGCGGCTGTTGTACGCGGTCATCATCATGACCGGCACGTGCCCCATGCGCCGGTCCGCGCGCACCGCATCCAGCAGGCCAAAACCGTCCCGGAACGGCATCCGGACGTCGGTGATGATGAGATCGGGCAGGTTCATCATCGCGGACTCGAGGCCGGCCTGGCCATCGGGCGCGACTCTCACCGTGTGGCCGGCTGCCTGCAGGTAGGCACGCACGAGCTGGCGGATTTCCGGGCTGTCGTCCACCACCAGGATCAGGCTCATGGTTCGATCATAATAGGAACGCCCCCCCGAAGCCCTGACCCTCATGTCCATCGAGTTCTCTCCCCGCAAGACCATCGCGCAGGTCGAGGAAGGCCGCGAGCTCGCGCCGCGGTTCGACGCCGAAGGGCTGCTGCCCTGCGTGACCACGGCCGCCAGCACCGGCGAAGTGCTGATGCTCGGCTACATGAATGCGCAGGCGCTGAAAAAGACCATCGAAACCGGCGAGGCGCATTACTGGAGTCGTTCGCGCCAGGTGCTCTGGCACAAGGGCGCGACCTCGGGGCTCGTGCAAAAAGTGGTCGAGCTGCGCATCGACGATGATCAGGATGCCGTGTGGCTGCGGGTCGAGATTCCCGGCGACGCGAGCTGCCACGTCGGTTACCGCTCGTGCTTCTACCGCAGCGTACCGGTTGGGCCGATGGGGGCCGGTGACTTCAAGCGCGAGCTGAAGTTCGAGGAACAGCAGAAGGCTTTCGATCCCAGGAAGGTCTACGGCGACGCACCGAACCCGACGAAGCTCTGACCTAGGGCTCGGGGGCTGCGTTCCAGAATTTCGCCGCCTCGCGCCGATATCCGCCGATCCGAAACTCCCCGTCATCGTCGCGCCCGACTTCGACCGCGCCCTCCAC
>JAYUGN010000263.1:0-3764 GCA_043767605.1 Gammaproteobacteria bacterium | reverse complement strand
ACGGCGTCGGACCCGTCCTTCATCGCCTCGGTCTCGCGATTGGGGCTGGCGACCGATCCTGAATCGAGGTGATCGCGCCCGATCACGATCGGCGCCTTTAACTCGCCGCTCCGCACCATCTCGTTGAACGCCAGCCCCAGTCGGTGACGCTGCCCCAGCCCGACCCAGCAGATACGCGCGGGAAGCCCCTGGAACTGGATCCGCTCGCGCGCCATGTCGAGCCACTGGTGCAGGTGCCGATCGTCGGGGATCAGCTCCTTCACCCTGGCATCGGTCCGGTAGATATCCTCGGGATCGCCCGACAGCGCGACCCAGCGGAACGGCCCCTGTCCCTCGCAGAACAGCGGCCGGATGTACGCGGGCACGAAGCCCGGATAACTGAAGGCCTTCTTCACGCCGTGGTCGTACGCGCGCTGGCGCAGGTTGTTGCCGTAGTCGAAGGTCACCACACCCTGCTGCTGCCACTTCAGCATCGCGCGCACGTGCGTCGCCATGGATTCCATCGCGCGGCGCTCGTACACCTTCGGGCTCTTCTTGCGCAGCTTCGCCGCCGCCTCGAGCGACAGGCCCGCGGGAATGTAGCCGTGCATCACGTCGTGCGCCGAGGTCTGATCGGTCACGACATCGGGCTTGAGTTTCTTCTTCTGCATCGCCGGGATGATTTCCGCGGCGTTGCCGACCACCGCGATGGAGCGCGCGACACCGCGCTGCTTGCAATCGAGCGCCTCGGCGATGGCGGCATCGAGGCTCTTTGCGATCGTGTCCACCTGGCGCAGGCGCAGGCGGCGCTCGGCCCGCCACGGATCCACCTCGACGGCGAGGACCACGCCCTCGTTCATGGTCACAGCCAGCGGCTGCGCGCCGCCCATTTCGCCGAGGCCGGCGGTGACGACGAGCCGGCCCTTGAGCGTGCCCCAGCCGTGCTTGCGCGCGAGTGCGCCGAAAGTCTCGTAAGTGCCCTGCAGGATTCCCTGCGTGCCGATGTAGATCCAGCTGCCGGCCGTCATCTGGCCGTACATCATCAGCCCTTCCGCCTCCAGGCGGTCGAAGTTTTCCTGCGTGGACCACTTCGGCACGATGTTGGAGTTGGCGAGCAGCACACGCGGCGCATCGGTGTGGGTGCGGAACACGGCGACCGGCTTGCCCGACTGCACCAGCAGCGTTTCATCCGGCGCGAGCTTCTTCAGCGACGCCAGGATCGCGTCGAAGGATTCCCAGTTGCGCGCGGCGCGGCCACGGCCGCCGTAGACGATCAGGTTGTCCGGGTCGAAGGCGACGTCGGGATCCAGGTTGTTCTGGATCATCCGGTACGCGGCCTCGATCTGCCAGTTGGCGCAGCTCAACTGCGTGCCGCGCGGCGCGCGGATCGTGCGTTTCATTTCCTGTCATTCCCGCGCAATTCCCGCTTTCGCGGGAATGACAGGGAATCCAGTGCCTGGAGGTAATGCCAAATGGCCACCGCCGCGAGCCGCGCCGTGCGCCCATCGATGTCGAACGCCGGATTCACCTCGCTGAACTCGACGATGCGCGTGCGCGGCTCCGCGCCGGCCAGCGCGGCGAGCTCGCACAGCTCGGCGCCGGACAAGCCCAGAGGATTGGGCGCGGACACGCCGGGCGCTTCGCTGGCGCTGACCACATCGAGGTCAAAACCCCAGAACACGGCCCTGGCGCTTTCCGCTTCGCGCAGCGCGCGGCGCACCACGCGCGCGGCACCCTTGGCGCGCAGCGCCTCCAGCGGAATCACCGTTGCACGTTTCGTCTTCAGGTACTGCGCGTGCTCGACCGCGGTGCAGAACGCCTGCGAACCGAGCTCGAAGAAGCGCGCGCCGTTCAGCAGGCCTTCCTCCAGCAGTTGCCGGTACGGCGTGCCGCTGTTGCGCGGCTGATCGGGCCGCACGTCGAAGTGCGCATCCACGTTGAACGCCAGCACGTCGCCGGCATCCTTCGCCAGCGCCGCGCAATCGGGATACGAGATGTCGTTGCCGCCGCCGAGCACGATCACGCGCTTGCCATCGGCCAGCAGCTTCACCACGGCAGCTTCGTGCGCCGCGTGCGTCTCTTCCAGCGTGGCCAGCGGCGCGGTATCGCCGGCGTCGTGGATGCGCAGCGACTCCAGGCCGTTGACGGTCAGCTTGTACAGCGCGCGCCTGATTTCGGCGGGACCTTGCGCGGCGCCGGGCCGGCCGCCGTTGCGCTGCACGCCTTCGTCCTGGGGGCAACCCAGGATCGCAACCTGCGCCGTGGCGTAATCGCTCAGGCGCTCGCCGAGGCGCGGGTCGTCAGGTCTCATGCGCGCCAGTCTAGCCAGTCTGATTGGCCGCCGGACTTGCGATCCAGCCGACATTTCCGGCTCCAAGCTTCGCGATTTGTCGGGCAGCCCGCAGTTCCGGCCCCTCCCCGACCTTATTGTTCATCCCACATCGCAGGGATACACCTGCAGGCAACAGGAAGGAGAAGGCACATGGAACAGACTCACGGATACAGCGGCAAGTCGAACCGTTTCGAAGGCGTGATCGTGGTGCTGCTGGTGGCGGCGTGGTCGATCTCGACGATCGTGCTGGTCGGCCTCCAGAACAGCGGCGCGGTCGCGTAAAGCCGCCGCCCCGGGGCGACCGGGGCAAGAATTCAATCTGGCGCCGGACGGCAATGGTCCGGCGCCCGAGGCAAGCCGGCCGCCTGGGCCGGCACGGGGGGCCACCGTCGGACGTCACACACCCCGACGAATGGCGGTGGCCCGCCTTTTTGAAGCCCGGCCTTTCAGCGGCCGACGGCTTCCGGCAGCGTGATGTTGAGCTCCAGCACCTCGAGCCCGCCGTCGCGCTCCACGTTCATGCGCACGGCATCGTCGCCGACGGTGACGTAGCGGCGGATCACGGCGAGCAGCTCTTCCTGCAATCGCGGCATGAAGTCGAGCCCGTTGGAGCGACCGGCGCGCTGGTGCGCGACGATCAGGTGCAGTCGCTCCCTCGCCATCGAGGCCGTGGTTTTCTGCTCGCCCTTGAAGACCTTGAGCCAGCTGAAGTTGACGTTCATGGCTTCTCCTTACGTCCCGAACAGCCGGCCGAGGCCGAACAAGCCCCTCTTCTCCACCGTCGTGTACCGGTGCTCGCGCGTCTCGCCGAGGAAGCGCGCCACCAGGTCCTGGTAGGCATGGCCCGCGCTGGAGTGCTCGAGCGAGATCACCGGCACGCCGGAGTTGCTCGAGGTCAGCACGCCGGGCGATTCCGGGATCACGCCGAGCAAGGGGATCGCGAGGATGTCCTGCACGTCCGTGATCGACAGCATCTCCCCGGCCTCGACGCGCGCCGGGTTGTAGCGAGTCAGCACCAGGTGTTCCTTGACCTTGGCATCGCCCTTCTCGGCGCGGCGCGTCTTGCTCGAGAGGATGCCGAGAACACGGTCGGAATCGCGCACCGAGGAGACCTCGGGATTGGTGACCACCAGCGCCTCGTCGGCGAAGTACATCGCCATCATCGCGCCGTGCTCGATGCCGGCCGGCGAATCGCAGACGATGTAGTCGAAATCGTTCGACAGTTCCTTGAGCACGCGCTCGACGCCCTCGGGCTTCAGCGCGTCCTTGTCGCGGGTCTGCGAGGCGGCCAGGATCGAGAGCGTCTCGACGCGCTTGTCGCGGATCAGCGCCTGGCGCAGGTTGGCCTCGCCGTTGATCACGTTGACGAAGTCGAACACCACGCGCCGCTCACACCCGAGGATCAGGTCAAGGTTGCGCAGGCCGACGTCGAAGTCGATCACGACCGTCTTGT
>JAYUGN010000262.1:0-3766 GCA_043767605.1 Gammaproteobacteria bacterium | reverse complement strand
GGCGCATTCGAGCGGCCCGGAAGGCATCGGCAGGCCGGCTTGGGCCAGCGCCTTGGCCGCGTCCGGGCCGGCGAGCCCGGTCACGAGCAGGTCCTCCGCGGCTGCGAGGGTCACTTTCGAGCGCATCACATACAGGCGCAACCGCTTCGCGATCGGATCGAGCAGGGCGCGCGGCAGTTCCAGCAGGACTGCGTCGCCCTCGCGCCAGGCGTGCAGAATCGCCAGCAGGCGGCCCTTGGCGCTGTTCAGCGAGCTGAGCTGGGCTCGCGCCGGCGACAGCTGCCGCAGGTCGTTGCTCAGCTGGCCCTGCAGGAAGGCGTCGGCGTCGACACCGGTGACCCGGATCAGCGCGAGTTGCGGCAGGGCGAGGGCAAAAGTGGGGTCGGTCATCCGTTGGTTCATTGCGAACCGCGCTTCGATTTTGTCACACTAGTTGGGATCCATGGCCGACTCTCCAATCTCCGCACGCGTGCAGGTGCCCCACCCGCTGGTACGGCGCCAGCGTCCGGCGCAGGATGAGGCGCCGGCCGCAGAAAAACCGCCGAGGGAAATCGGCGGCCGGAAGGACGGCACCGATCCCACGCGCTACGGCGACTGGGAAAAAAACGGGCGTTGCATCGATTTTTAGAGCGCGTTGGCGCGCTTCGCGCGCGGTGGCATTGCTGCACGGGAGTTCGTTTTATGAGCACGTCTGCATCACAGGGCACACGCCCGGCCGGGCGGCCGCTGTCGCCGTTCATGATCGGCCCGTACTACCGGCCGCAGCTGACCTCGATGCTGTCGATCCTGCATCGCCTGACCGGCGTGGGCCTGTCGGCGGGCGCGGTGTTGCTGGTGTGGTGGCTCGCCGCACTGGCCGCGGGGCCGTGGGCTTACGCCGAATTCGCGCGCCACGCCTCCGCCTGGTACGGCCAGGTGCTGCTGGCGGGCTGGTGCTGGGCGCTCATGTATCACCTGTGCAACGGCATCCGCCACCTGTTCTGGGATCTCGGCTACGGCTATCGAATCCCGGTGGCTTACGCGAGCGGCTACGCCGTCTGCGCGGCCTCGGTATTGCTGACCGGCGCCGCCTTCGGAGTCGCCTATGTCCTCTGACAACACCGGCGGCCTGCGCAGCCCGCTGGGCCGCGCGCGCGGCGCAGGCTCGGCCAGGGAAGGCGTGCAGCATTTCTGGGTGCAGCGCGTCTCGGCCGTCGCGCTGATTCCGCTGGTGCTGTGGTTTGTGTTCAGCGCGGCGCAGCTGCCGATCCTGAGCTACGGCATGGTGCGGCACTGGGTGGCATCGCCCTCGGTGGCGATCGGCCTGTCGTTGCTCATCGCGACGCTGTTTTATCACTCGATGCTCGGCGTGCAGGTTGTGATCGAGGATTACGTGACGGGCGAAGGCAGGAAGCTCGTCACGCTGCTCGTGCTGAAGTTCGCGCACGCCGCCGCCGCCGCCACCGGCATTTTCGCGGTGCTGCGCATCGCCCTGGGATCCTGATCGTGACCGCTGCCTATTCCCTGACTGACCACCAATACGACGTCGTCGTCGTCGGCGCCGGCGGCGCGGGACTGCGCGCCGTCGTCGGCCTCGCGCAGGCTGGCCTCAAGACCGCCTGCCTGACCAAGGTTTTCCCGACGCGCTCGCACACCGTCGCGGCGCAGGGCGGCATTTCCGCCGCGCTCGCGAACATGGGCGAGGACGACTGGCGCTGGCACATGTTCGACACGGTCAAGGGCTCCGACTGGCTCGGCGACCAGGACGCGATCCAGTACATGTGCCGCGAGGCACCCAAGGCCGTCATCGAGCTCGAGCACTGGGGCGTGCCGTTCTCGCGCACGCCCGAAGGCAAGATCTACCAGCGCCCGTTCGGCGGCATGACCACGCACTACGGCGAGGGCACTGCGCAGCGCACGGCGGCCGCCGCCGACCGCACCGGCCACGCGATGCTGCACGCGATGTACCAGCAGTCGCTCAAGGCGCGCGCCGAGTTCTTCATCGAGTACTTTGCGCTCGACCTGCTGATGGACGACGACGGCTCCTGCAAGGGCGTCATCGCCTGGGATCTTTCCACGGGCCAGCTGCACCGCTTTCGCGCGCAGAAAGTGATCCTCGCGACCGGCGGGTACGGCCGCGCGTACTTCACCTGCACCTCGGCGCACACCTGCACGGGCGATGGCAACGGCATGGTGTTGCGCGCGGGCCTGCCGCTGCAGGACATGGAGTTCGTGCAGTTCCACCCGACCGGCATCTACGGCGCGGGGTGCCTGATTACCGAGGGCGCGCGCGGCGAGGGCGGTTACCTCACCAACAGCAAGGGCGAGCGCTTCATGGAGCGCTACGCGCCGAACCGCAAGGACCTCGCCTCGCGCGACGTCGTCAGCCGCTCGATGGCGGTCGAAATCCGCGAAGGCCGCGGTGTCGGCGCGGAAGCTGATCACATCCACTTGCATCTCGAGCACCTGGGCCCCGAAGTGCTGCACAAGCGCCTGCCCGGGATTTCCGAGACGGCCAAGATCTTCGCCGGCGTGGACGTGACCCGGGAACCGATCCCGGTGGCGCCCACCGTGCACTACAACATGGGCGGTATCCCGACCCTGATCACCGGCGATGCCGTGACGCTGAAGAATGGCAATCCCGATACCGTCGTGCCGGGCCTGATGGCGGTGGGCGAGGCGGCCTGCGTCTCGGTGCATGGCGCCAACCGCCTGGGCTCCAACTCGCTGCTCGACCTTGTGGTGTTCGGCCGCTCGGCTGCGCTGCGCTGCGCGGAAACGCTCAAGCCCGGCGGGCTGCACAAGCCGATCAAGGGCGACTCCGAGGGCAAGGCGCTCGCGCACTTCGATGCGCTGCGCCATGCCAAGGGCACGCTGCCGACGGCGAAGATCCGCCTCGACATGCAGAAGGCGATGAGCACCCACGCCGCGGTGTTCCGCACGCAGAAATCGATGGACGAGGGCCTGGTCAAGCTCAAGGGCGTGGTCGATTCGTTCAAGGAGGTCGGCGTCGCCGACCGTTCGCTGGTCTGGAACTCCGACCTGTGCGAGACGCTCGAGCTGGAAAACCTGCTCGGGTGCGCGCTGGTCACGCTGGCCTCGGCCGCCAACCGCAAGGAATCGCGCGGCGCGCAGGCCCACGAGGATTTCCCCGAGCGCGACGATGCGAACTGGATGAAGCACACGCTGGCCTGGCAAGACGGCCACGAAGTGAAGATCGACTACCGGCCGGTGCACGAGCACACGCTCGACGGCGAAGTCGAGTACATCAAGCCCAAGAAGCGCACGTACTGAGAATCGAAATGGCTCAATTCTCGTTGCCGAAAAATTCCACCATCGACAAGAAGGCGGGCAGGCATTTTTCCGCGCCGGACGGCGCGAGCAAGGTCCGCCGCTTCAAGGTCTACCGCTACGACCCGGATTCCGGCGCCAACCCGCGCATGGACACCTACGACGTGGACATGGGCGCCTGCGGCCCGATGGTCCTCGACGCGCTGATCAAGATCAAGAATGAAGTGGACCCGACGCTCACCTTCCGCCGCTCGTGCCGCGAGGGCATCTGCGGCAGCTGCGCGATGAACATCGACGGCACCAACACGCTGGCCTGCACCAAGGGCTGCGACGAGATCAAGGGCGAGGTCAAGGTCTACCCGCTGCCGCACATGCCGGTGGTGAAGGACCTGGTGCCGGACCTGACGCACTTCTACGCGCAGTACGCCTCGATCGAGCCCTGGCTCAAGACCGACACGCCCGCGCCGACGCGCGAGCGCCTGCAGTCGGAAGAGGA
>JAYUGN010000261.1:0-3773 GCA_043767605.1 Gammaproteobacteria bacterium | reverse complement strand
CCCGACAGGCCCATTAAACCTGCTGCTCGAGAACATACAAGCGCAGCCTCGCCGGAGCCGCGAAGCGGTGCCGCGAAGGGCCGACGAGACATGGCGAGGAGGACCGAGCGGCAGCGAGGCTTGCATTCCGCAAAGGCAGCGCCCAGCCCCCACGCGCCCATCCAGCTTGCCGACGCTGGGCTTCCCCCCGCTTTCGCGAGGGTCAGCCCAGCCTACGACGAGCGTCAGCGAGGGTGCGTCTCAGCGCGCGGCGGCCTTGAGGCTGGTCATCGAGAGGCGGTAGATCATGGTTTCCACGAAGGTCTTGTAGAAGCGCAGCTGGCAGCCTTCGCTGCGCTGCTCGAGCCGGGTGCCGCTGACCTTCAGCGCCAGCACGTGCGAATCCGCGATCACCGAGCAGGTGCTGCGCTGGGTGGCCAGCACGCCGGCCTCGCCGTAGCAGTCGCCCTTCTCGAGCCGGTGCAGGGTCCTGCCCATGCGCCGCACCTCGGCGCTGCCGAGCACGACGATGTAGAACGCGTTGTCGATCTCGCCTTCCTGCACGATCACCGAGCCGGCCGGGTGGTTGGCCAGCGTGCTCGCGTTGAGCACCTCCTCGATCTCGGTGTCGCTGAAGCGGTCGAAGAAGCGCAGCCGGCGCAGCGAGTTGCTGTTGTCGCGCCGCGCCAGCTGGCGCTCCTGCACGCGCAGCGCGTCGTACAGCCGCGCCAGCTCGCCGGCCAGTTCCTTGCCCGTGCCGTAGCGCTCGCGCGGATTTTTCAGCAGCAGCCGCGTGACGACCGCGCAGACCTCCGGCGGCACGTCCACGCGCGAGTCCTCGACTTTCGGCGCCGGCACGTGCTCGATGCTGCGAAACAGCGCGCGCAGGTCCGGCGCCCGGAACAGCGGCATGCCGGTGAGCATCTGGTACATCACGACGCCGAGCGAATACAGGTCGGAGGCCGGCGTCAGCGGCTCCATGCGCACCTGCTCGGGGCTCATGTAGAGCGGCGAGCCGAGCAGCGAGCGCGACAGCGCGAAGCCGCTCTGGGTGTCGGTGTTTATTTCCGCGATCGAGAAATCCATGATCTTCGGCACGCCGCTGGGCAAGATCATGATGTTGCTGGGCTTGATGTCGCGGTGCAGGATGCCGCGCGTGTGCGAGTAGTCCAGCGCGTTGGCGCACTTGAAGATGATGTCCAGCACCTTCTCGACCGGCGGCCGGGGCGAGTGCGGATGGCACAGCGGCAGCAGCGTGGTGCCGTCGAGGAACTCCATCACCAGGTAGAACAGGTCGCTTTCGACGCCCGCATCGAACAGCGAGACGATGTTCGGGTGCTGCAGCATGCCGGCGGCGCGGGCCTCGGCGAAGAACGCCTGCCCTTCCTCGGTGTCCTCGGGCGGCTTGGCCGGGTCCCCCTGGTGGCGCGCAATCTTGACCGCGACGTCGCGCTTCACGAACGGGTCGTAGCTCTTGTAGACCACGCCGCCGGCGCCGCGGCCGAGCTCGCCGCGGATCAGGTACTTGCCGATGCGCTCCGGTACCTTCTCGACGACGCGCCGCTTGCGCTCGCCGGTCGAGGCCATGAAGGTGGCCTCGAATTCCTTGCTCCTGGACTTGCGCAGGCGACTACGCGCCCATGTAGAACGCGTTGAGCTTGTTGCCATCCAGGTCGCGGAAGTAGCCGGCGTAGAAGCCCTCGCCGCGCGCGCCCGGCGCACCCTCGTCCGTGCCGCCCAGCGCCAGCGCCTTCTGGTAGACCTTGTCCACCGTGGCCTTGCTGTCCACGCCCAGCGCGACCATCACGCCGTTGCCGATGGTCGCGGGCTTCTTGTCGTAAGGGGCTGTGAGCGCCAGCCCCGGCGCCTTCGGTCCCGTGCCCCAGACGATGAAGGTGCCGAAATCCATCGTGCGCTTCGCGCCGATCTCGCCCAGCAACGCGTCGTAGAACGCGGCGGCGCGCTTGAGGTCGTTGGTCCCGAGCGTGACGTATCCGATCATGGCTGCTCCCCTTGAATTGGAGCGCCAGCTTAAGCCAATTCGGCTACTCTTCCAGCGTGGTGATCAAGGACGGCAGCAAGGACGGCGACGACCCCTGGGCGAAGCTGGCGCGCGAAAACCGCGCAGCGGCCACGGGCGAGCACGCAGCCAACCTGGAACTGGGCGACACCGGGCGCTGGCTGGTCGCGCCGGATTCCGCCGAAGAGAACACCGGCCCGTCCACCGAGATCCTGCAGCTCGTCACCCTGTCCCTGGAAGCGGCGCCCGAGCGCGCCGACCTCTGGATGATGCGCTTCGACGTGCAGAAGACCCTGGGCCTCAAGCGCGAATTCGCCAGCGCCATGGTGGAAGCCTGGCGCAACCCGCGGCTCTACCGCGAGATGAACTGGCCGGTGGTGCGCGCGCTGTGGGACGAGCTCGCGCCCGGCGAGCCGCTGCCGGAAGGCGTGAAGCTCCCCCCTGACGGCGCCACCGCGTCCGGCGCAACGCCGGCCTCGCCACACCCGGCGACGACGCCGTCCGCCAGGTCCGGCGGCCGCACACGCCGGTTCGCTGACCTCGCCGCGCAAATCGCGGGCCGGGAGCTCGCGGTGCTGTCGAAGGCTTACGCCGCGCTGCAGGCGCGCCCCGGTTTCATGGAGGAATGCGCCAAGCGCGTGGCGCCGATGCTCAAGCGGCCCACGCCGCTGCAAGGCGCCGAGCAGCTCTCGAAGATGAACGGCGGCAAGGGCCGCATCCTGCTCAAGCGCGAGGACCTGCGCACGGTCACGCCGGAAGAAGAGAACGCCACCGCGCAGGCGTTCGTCGCGCTGAAACTGGGCCGGCCAACGGTCATCACCGGCAACGACGTGGACGGCCACTCGCTGGCGCTGGCGCGCGTCGCCGCCGGTTTCCAGTTGCGCAGCATCGTCGTGGTCAGGCCCGACGACTTCCAGAACAAGGCGCAGCTTATGATCCAGCTGCGCGAAGCGGGCGCCCAGATCGAGGTCATGAACGGCATCGGCATGATCGGCAACGATCCGCGCGAAGCGGCGCTGCGCCTGTGGCAGAAGCTGATCGGCAGCGCGCATCTGGCGCTGAGCCTGGGCACCGGCCCGAGCCCGTATCCGGCGATGACGCACAACTTCCAGTCACTGCTGGGCCGCGAGACCGACCTGCAGACCCGGGCGCTCGGCACCGAGCGTCCGCGCACGCTGGTGGCCGCGGTACAGAGCGAGGCCGACTCGATCGGCTTCATGCTGCCGCAGCTCGGACGCCGCGAGGTTGAGCTGGTCTACGCCGAGCCCGATCCGGGCGGCGTCGCCTCGTGGCGCCCGAGCGCGCGCTTGCGCGCCTACAACGGCGCGATCCGCGAGCACGCCTGGCTCAAGGCCACCGGCCGGATCACCCATGTGCCGATCCCCGATGCGCAGGCACGCCTGGCGCAGCAGCAGATCCTGGCCGCCGAGAAAATCAACGTGAGCCTCGAGGATGCCCGCGCCATCGCGCTGGTGGCGCTGCTGGCGCAGCGCGATCCCAAGCCGCGGGATTTCATCGTCCTCGTCGCGTAGCCGTCATTCCCGCGAACGCGGGAATCCAGCAGCGCCCTCGCTGCGCTCGGGATCAGGCAGCCCTGCGTCGGCAAGCTCCGTTGCGCGTGGCTGATGTCGGATATCGCCCTCGCTTCATGGCTCGCCGGACCGCTGCTCGGCTTGCCTCGCCATGTCTCGGCTCCCCTTCGCAGCGCCCTACGGGTTCCAGTCCGGCTGCGCCTTACTTACGCTCGGGCGACATCCGACCGCCACGCGCCATC
>JAYUGN010000260.1:0-10636 GCA_043767605.1 Gammaproteobacteria bacterium | reverse complement strand
TCGAGTTCGGCACGCTGGCGGCGCTGTGGCTGATGCGCGAAGCGCTGGTGCAAGTGCAGGTGCTGGAAGTCGGCATGGGCGGGCGCCTCGACGCCGTGAACCTGGTGGACTCCGACATCGCGATCGTCACCAGCATCGGCCTCGATCACGTGGAATTCCTCGGTAGCACCCGCGAGCAGATCGGCTTCGAGAAGGCCGGCATCTTCCGCAAGGGCAGGCCCGCGATCTGCGTGGATCCCGAGCCGCCGGCCTCGGTCGGCGATTACGCCAAGTCGGTCGGAACGAAGCTCTGGCAACTCGGCCGTGACTTCAGCTTCCAGCACGCCAGCGATGCGTGGAACTGGCAGGCCGGGGATACGCGCTACAAAAAGCTGCCGCCGCCGGCGCTGGCGGGCGAGGCGCAACTGCGCAACGCCGCTGGCGTGCTGGCCGCCATCACGCGCGCGCAGGACCGGCTTCCGGTCAATGAACCGGCGATCCGCACCGGGCTGTCGGGGCTGCGGCTCGCCGGACGCTTCGAGCGCAAGGGCGGCCCGGATCAAGAGGTGATCCTGGACGTGGCCCATAACGTTGAAGCCGCGCGCGTGCTTGCCGACAATCTGCGCGCGGCGGGTGCGACGCGCTGCCGGTTCGTGACCGGCATGCTGTCGGACAAGCCCGCCGAAGCGTTCGGCAAGGTGCTGGCGCCGCTGGCCGCGGGGTTCTACGCCGGTGGCTTGCCGCCGCCACGCGGCTTGCCCGGCGCCGTGCTGGCGCGGCGACTCGCCGGCACCGGCGTGCCGGTGGCGGCAGATGAGACGATCGAGCAGGCGTATGCGCGGGCGAAGTCCGACTGCGGCGCGGGAGAGACGGTGGTGGCCTGCGGCTCGTTCTTGACGGTGGCAGCGGTGACGAGACTGATCGATGGATGAGACGCTGCTGCGACGCCTGGTTGGCGCAACGGTGCTGCTGCTGCTGGCCTTCGGGCTGGCCTCGCTGCTGCCGGGACCGGATCGCGTGCGCGGCACCGCCGCGCCCGTCGTGGTCTACGACCTCAACAGCGGAGCGCCGCTGAACCTGCCGTCGCCCGTGCCGGCGCCGCCGCCGGTGAGGCTCAAGCCGGTGCAAATCGGCCCGGTCGAAACTGCGCCGGCTGCGACCTCGTCAGCGGCAAAGACCACCGCCGATAAGGACCTGCCGCTGCCCAAGCCCGAGGTGAAGGCCGCCGCGACGCCGTCGCCGGCACCCGCGGCCACGCCGGCCACGCCGGCGACGCACAGTGGCCGTCCGGCCCTCAAGGTGGACGAGAGCTTCGGCGCCAGCACAGGCGCCTCCTGGTGGGTGCAGGTCGGCAGCTTCTCAAGCCGCGAGAACGCGCGCGTGGTGCTGCAGAAACTCTTCAAGCAGGGGCTGCCGGCCATGATGCAGAGCGTGACGGTCGGCAAGGTCCTCTGGTACCGCGTCCGCACCGGGCCGTATGCGGGCGAGGGGCCGGCGCAGCAGGCGCTCACCGCCGTGCGCGCGCAGGGCTACGCCTCGGCCAAGGTCGTAAGACCGGACGCAGGAGGGAATTGATAGAATGCGCCACCTCGTCGGCCGGGCGAATTGCCGAGTGAAAACGTGATCTGGGTGGATTGGGTTCTGCTGGGCGCGCTGCTGGTATCCATCCTGATCGGCGTCATCCGCGGCTTCACCCGCGAAATCCTCGGCCTCGCCACCTGGATCCTCGCGTTGGGCGCCGCCCTGGCCCTCGCGCCCCTGGTCGTGCCGATGCTCGAAAGCCGCGTGTCCGTGCCTTCGCTGCGCATCGCCGCCGCCTACGCCGTGGTGTTCCTCGCCGGGCTGGTGATCGGAAGCGTCATCACCTATGTCATCGCCTCGCTGGTGCGCAAAAGCCCGTTGTCGGGCGTGGACCGCATGGTCGGCGGCGGCTTCGGCGCCCTGCGCGGCGTGACGATCGCGGTCATGATGGTCTGGCTGGTCGGCATGACGCCGGCGCGCCAGGATCCGTGGTGGAGCCAGTCCCTGTTCGTCGGCAAGTTGCAGTGGCTGGCGGAAGGTTTCAACCGGTTGATGCCCGCGGACTGGGCCAGCCGTCTCAAGCCGGCCACCGTGGTCAAGGAAGGGGTTTAGCTCAATGTGCGGAATCGTCGGCCTCGTCAGCAATGCTCCGGTCAACCAGGAGCTGTACGACGCGCTGACGGTGCTGCAGCACCGCGGGCAGGACGCCGCCGGGATCATCACCAGCGACGGCGACAAGCTGCACCTGCGCAAGGACAACGGCCTGGTGCGCGACGTGTTCCACGCCGACGAGCACATGCTGCGGTTGCGCGGGCATATCGGCATCGCGCACGTGCGCTACCCGACGGCGGGCTGCACGACTTCGGCCGAGGCGCAGCCGTTCTACACCAACACCCCGTTCGGCATCGCGCTGGCGCACAACGGCAACCTGACCAACGTCGAGGAACTCAAGCGCGAGCTGTTCGTCGAGGACCGCCGCCACCTCAACACCGATTCCGATTCCGAGGTGCTGCTGAACGTCTTCGCGCACGAGTTGATGCTGCGCAAGACGCTGCGCATCACGCCGGAGGACGTGTTCGAGGCGGTGGCGATGGTGCACCGCCGCTGCCGCGGCGCCTACGCCTGCACCGTGCTGATCAACGGCTACGGCATCGTCGGCTTCCGCGACCCGTTCGGGATCCGGCCGATCTGCTACGGCCGCCGCGAAGGCTCCAAGGGCACCGAGTACATGATCGCCTCGGAGAGCGTGGCGCTGCACGCGCTGGGCTTCGAGCTGGTCGCCGACCTTGCGCCGGGCGAGGCGGCGTTCATCACCACCGACAACCAGCTGCACCTGCGCCAGTGCGCGCAGCACCCCGTGCATTCGCCGTGCATCTTCGAGTATGTCTACCTGGCGCGACCCGACTCGGTCATCGACGACGTCTACGTCTACAAGGCGCGCCTGCGCATGGGCGAGGCCCTGGCGCGCAAGATCATGCGCGAGTGGCCGGACCACGACATCGACGTGGTGATCCCGATCCCGGACACCAGCCGCGTGGCGGGCGCCGAGATGGCCTCACGCCTCGACGTGCCGTACCGCGAGGCCTTCATCAAGAACCGCTACATCGGCCGCACCTTCATCATGCCGGGGCAGCAGCAGCGCAAGAAATCGGTGCGCCAGAAGCTGAACCCCATCGACATCGAGTTCAAGGGCAAGAACGTGATGCTGGTGGACGACTCGATCGTGCGCGGTACCACCAGCAAGGAAATCATCCAGATGGCCCGCGAGGCGGGTGCGAAGAAGGTGTATTTCGCCTCAGCCGCGCCGCCCGTGCGCTTCCCCAACGTCTACGGCATCGACATGCCGACCAGCAGCGAGCTGGTCGCCCACGGCCGCACGGTCGAGCAGCTCGAGCGGATCCTGGGCGCCGACCGCCTGATCTTCCAGGACCTGCCGGACCTGGTGGAAGCCGTGCGCTTCGGCAACCCGAAGATCGAGCGCTTCGATTCCTCCGTTTTCACCGGCGAGTACGTGACGCAGGACATCAGCAAGGATTACCTCAACCAGCTCGAGCTGTTCCGCTCGGATGCCGCCAAGGAAGCGCGGCGCAAGGGAAGCGCGACGGTGATTGACCTGCACAACGCCGCCACGCGCTGAAGGGATCCGCAGCATGATTCCCGCGCCAATGCCGGGCAACGAGGTCAAGCGCATGAAGGCGCTGGCCGAGTACGCCGTGCTGGACACGCTGCCCGAGCAGGCCCTCGACGACCTCGTCAAGCTGGCGTCCTTCATTTGCGGCACACCGATCGCCCTGGTGTCCTTGATCGACCGCGACCGGCAGTGGTTCAAGGCCAGGGTCGGACTGCCGGCCAGCGAAACGCCGCGAGACATGGCGTTCTGCGCCCACGCGATCCTGAAGCCGGACGAGCTGATGATCGTTCCCGACGCGAGAAGCGACGCGCGCTTTGCCGACAACCCGCTGGTCACGGCCGATCCCAGCATCCGGTTCTATGCCGGCGCGCCGCTGGTCACACCCTCGGGCGAGGCCCTCGGGACCCTGTGCGTGATCGATCGCCAGCCTCGGGAACTGCGCCCCGACCAGAAGGAGATGCTGTCCGCACTGGCGCGCGCGGTCATGGCGCAGCTGAACCTTTCCCGCAGCATCGGGGTGCTCGAGCAGCTTTCGCAGAGACAGGACAAGTACGTCGAGCAACTGGAGCGCTACCAGGAGGGTATGGAGCGCCTGCAGCAGAAGCTGCTGCAGGAGAGCTCGAGCGACGGGCTCACGGGCCTGCCGAACCGCAGGGCCTGGCAGCAACGCATCGACGAGGAAGTGCCCCGCGCCTGGCGCGCCGACCTGCCGCTGGCACTGATGATGATCGACGTGGACCTGTTCAAGGCCTACAACGACCAGTTCGGGCACCCGGCCGGCGATGCGGTGCTCAAGCAGGTCGGCACGATCCTGGGCCAGACCGTGCGGCCTTACGACTATGCGGCGCGCTATGGCGGCGAGGAGTTCTCGGTGATCCTGCCGGCCAGCAGCCGCGATGGCGCGCTGGTCATGGCCGAGCGCGTCCGGCGCAACATCCAGCGGGCGGTGTGGCCGCTGCGGCCGATCACGGTGAGCATCGGCGTGGCAACGCTGAGCGCCTCGGTGACCACCGTCGAACAGCTGCTCGCGGCGGCCGACGGCGCGCTGTACCGCTCGAAGGCGGAAGGCCGCAACTGCGTGACGCTCGACGAACTGCCGGCGCCGGGCGGGGCCTGAGGCTTACTTCGGCGCGTGGTCCGCGGCGTAGTCCGCCGCAAGGTTCGCCAGCGTCCGCACCCCGAGCTTGAGGTTGCGCTCGTCGAAGTGGAATTTCGGCGAGTGGTTCGAGTACCACTGCTCCTTGGGCGTACCCGGCGTGCGGGCGCCGACGTAGACGTAAAGCCCCGGCACTTCCTGGGCAAAGAACGAGAAATCCTCGGCGCCGAGCAGGACCTTGGCGTCCACCAGCTTGCCGGGACCGGCGACACGGGCCAGCGTCGGCACCATTGCGGCGGTCAGCGCGGGGTCGTTGTAAGTCACGGGATACGCGGTCAGCGCCCCGATCTCCACATCGGCGGTAGCGCCTGCGCTTTCCGCAATTTTCTGGATCGTGCGCTTGACCCGTTCGTGCAGGTCCTTGCGCATGCCCGCGTCGAGCGAGCGCAGCGTGCCCTTCAGGTGCACGCTCTCGGGGATGATGTTGTTGCGCACGCCGCCCTCGATCTTGCCGATGGTCACGATCACCGGTGCGAGGGTTGAATCCATCTGGCGGCTGGCGATGGTCTGCAGGCCGAGGACGATCTGCGCGGACACCACGATCGGGTCGATGCCGTCCCAGGGCGCGGCGCCGTGGGTCTGCTTGCCGTGCACCACGATGTCGATGTCGTCGGCGCTCGCCATCGCGCCGCCGGAGCGATACGCGACCTGGTCGGCGTCGTACTCCGAGAGGATGTGCAGGCCGAACATCACCTCCGGTTTCGGCGCCTTGGCGAACGCGCCCTCCTTGATGATCAGGGCCGCGCCGCCTTCTTCGCCGGCCGGCGGTCCTTCCTCGGCGGGCTGGAAGAACAGCTTGAGCGTGCCGGGCCAGCGGGCCTTGAGTTTGCTGGCGACCTCGGCGACGCCGAGCAGGATCGCGGTGTGGCCGTCATGGCCGCAGGCGTGCATCACGCCGACGTCCTTGCCGTCGAAGGTGGTCTTGACCGTCGAGGCGAAGGGCAGGCCGGTGTCCTCGGCCACCGGCAGCGCGTCGATGTCGGCGCGGATGCCGACCACCGGGCCGGGCTTGCCACCCCTGAGCACGCCAATGACGCCGGTATGCGCAACGCCGGTCTGCACCTCGTAGCCGAGCTCCTTGAGCCTCTTGGCGATCAGCTTGCCGGTCTTGTACTCGCGGTTGCCGAGCTCGGGATTCTGGTGGACCGCGCGGCGCTGTTCGACGAGCCTGGGCTCGCCTTGGGTGGCGAGCTGGTCGATGTCGGCGGCCAGATCGGAGGCGGCACCGGCCGGGACGGTCGAGAGCGTGGCGAGGAGGGCGGCGAGGGCGAGTGTCGGTTTCACGGGTGTTCCCTGGCGAATTGCGAGGGGAGAGATTAGCGTAGTAACCTGTGGTCGCGCCGATTTGAACCGCTTGCGGGCGCCTTATAAATGCCGCTAAACCGGAAAGCCAAAGGCCCGTTTTAGCGTTCATCGCTGGCGGGCTTTTTCATTTGGGGCTCCAAAATGAACCGGAAACATCCGAAGCAGAAGAAACGGCAGTGGGGCGAGGCCACGGCCGGCATTCGCTCGGCGCAGGCGCGCACCAACGTGCGCGAGCATTCGCCGGCGATCTTCGCCACCTCGAGCTTCGTCTATGACTCGGCAGACCAGGCGGCGGCGGTGTTCGCGGAAACGGAACCCGGCTACATCTACTCGCGCTTCAATAACCCCACCGTCGAGGCCTTCGAGCAGCGTCTCGCGCTGATGGAAGGCGCCGATGCCTGCGTGGCCACCGCCAGCGGCATGGCGGCGGAGCTGAGCCTGCTGATGACACTGCTCAAGAGCGGCGACCACGTGCTGGCCTCGCGCACGCTGTTCGGCTCGACCATCTCGCTGTTCAACAATTACTTCGTGAAGTTCGGCGTGGAATTCAGCTACGTCGATCCCTGCGACCTCGACGCCTGGCGCGCGGGCGTTCGCAAGAACACGAAGCTCCTGTTCGCCGAAACCCCGACCAACCCGCTGTGCGAAATCGTGGACATCGCGGGCCTCGCCGCGATCGCGCGCAAGGCCGGCGCGCTGCTGTGCATCGACAACTGTTTCCTGACGCCGGCGCTGCAGCAGCCGATCAAGCTGGGCGCGGACTTCGTGATCCATTCCGCCACCAAGTACCTCGACGGACAGGGCCGCTGCGTCGGTGGCGCGGTCGTCGGCGATTCGAAGCGCGTCGGCAAGGACGTCTTCGGCTTCATGCGCACGGCCGGGCCCTGCCTGTCGCCGTTCAATGCCTGGGTCTTCCTGAAAGGCCTCGAGACGCTGGCGCTGCGCATGGATGCGCACAGCCGCAACGCGATCGCACTGGCGCAGTGGCTGGAGGCGCAGAAAGGCGTGGCGCGGGTTTATTTCCCGGGCCTCAAGTCGCACCCGCAGTACCGGCTCGCGCGCAAGCAGTCGCGCGGGCCGGGCGGCATCGTCGCGTTCGAACTCAAGGGCGGGAAGAAGGCGGCGTTCAAGCTGATCAACGCCACACAGATGCTGTCCATCACCGCCAACCTCGGCGACACCCGGACGACCATCACGCACCCGGCCACGACCACGCATCATCGCGTCGGCACCGAGGCGCGGGCACGCGCCGGCATCGGCGACGGGCTGGTGCGGATCGCGGTGGGCCTCGAGAACGTCGAGGACGTGATCGCGGACCTTGAGGCGGGGCTGCGTTGATTGTTCCCTCTCCCCGTGAGGGAACAATCACGGGGAGAGGCAAGACGTCAACCGTCCAGTTTCACACGCGTCACGCCGGCGTGATCCACCCGCAGGGCCTCGCAGCGCCCCGGGTGCCAGTCGGCCAGCACGAGGCGCTGGCAAGCGCGGCCTTCGATCTCGTAGTCGTGGTCCGCCGGGCGGTGCGTGTGGCCGTGGATGATGCGGCTGACGCCGTGTTTCGCAAACGCAGCGCGAACCGTGCCTTCGTTGACGTCCATGATCCCGAGGTCCTTCTGCATCTTGTCGGCGTCGGCGGTGTCGCGCACGTTGCCGAGGATGTTCTGGCGCATGGACAGCGGCAGCGCCCGGAACACGGCCTGCGCCGCCGCGTTGCGCGCGAACTTGCGCCAGCGCTGGTAGCGCACGTCGTCGGTGCAGAACAAGTCGCCGTGCGACAGCAGCGTGCTCGCGCCATGCAATTCGAGCCGGTACGGGTCCGGCAGCAGCTTCACGCCGGTGGCGCGCGCGAATTCGCGGCCGACCAGGAAGTCGCGGTTGCCGTGGATGAAGAACACCGGCACGCCGGAGGCGGTCAGCGTGTGCAGGCAGGCCCGCTCACTGGAATATTCCGCCAGCCCGGCGTCGTCGCCGATCCAGTACTCGAACAAGTCGCCGAGCAGGTAGACCGCCTGCGCGGCGCGGGCCGGGCCCGCCAGGAACGATGCAAAGGCGTCGCGCAGCTCCGAAGCTGCTGGCGGCAGGTGGAGGTCGGAGATCAGGAGTGTGTGAGGCAAAAGATCCCTCGCTGCGCCCGGGATGACGCGGGCTGCGCCCGTGTCACTTCTTCGCCGCGGGTTCCTCGACAGTCATCGACTTGATCACGACCTGCTTGACCGGCATGTCGCGACCGAACGGCGGGCCGGAGCGGGTCGGCGCGTCGGCGATCTTGTCCACCACGTCCATGCCGGCAGTGACCTTGCCGAACACGCAGTAGCCCCAGCCATCCTGGCCGGGGTAGTCGAGGAAGCCGTTCTTGTCGCCGTGGTTGATGAAAAACTGCGAGGTGGCCGAGTGCGGGTCGCCGGTGCGGGCCATGGCGATGGTGCCGTTCACGTTCTTGAGACCGTTCTTCGCCTCGTTCTGGATCGGCGCGCGGGTGGCGCGCTGCTCGTATTTCTCGTCGTAGCCGCCGCCCTGGATCATGAAGCCCTTGATCACGCGGTGGAACACCAGGCCGTTGTAGTGGCCATCCTTTGCATACTTGACGAAATTCGCGACCGTGCCGGGCGCCTTGCCGGCGTCGAGCGCCAGCTTGATGGTGCCTTCTGACGTTTCCAGTGTGACGTTCACGATTTCTCCTCGGGCAGTGAAGGACAGCAGGGACAGCAGCAGGGCCAGCGAGCGGATCAGCATGGGTCTGGTTCTTTCCGGTTCAGGCGACCGCCGACAGGGCGGTCGCGGATTCTACTGCGGCCAGCGCGGCTTCGATGACCTCGAGGCCTGCGCCGGCGCGGTGGGCCCGCTCCGACAGCACGCGGCGGAAGGCGCGGCCACCGCTGCGGTTCTTGTACAGCCCCAGCACGTGGCGGGTGATCTGGTTTAGCCGCGTGCCCTCGGCCAGTTCGCGGGCGACGTAGGGAATGAAGTTGCGCAGCATCTGTTCGCGGCTGGCCACCGGCGCGGCCTGGCCGAAGAACAGCGGGTCCACTTCGGACAGCAGCCAGGGGTTCTCGTAAGCCTCGCGCCCGAGCATCACGCCATCCACGTGCTTCAGGTGCTGCTGGCAGGCCGCCAGCGTCGTGATGCCGCCGTTGATGACGATGCGAAGCGCGGGGAACTCGCGCTTGATCCGGTAGACCACGTCGTAGTTCAGCGGCGGGATCTCGCGGTTTTCCTTCGGCGATAGTCCCGATAGCCAGGCCTTGCGCGCATGCACCACGAAGACGCTGCACCCGGCGGCGGCCACCGTCTCGATGAAGCGCTTCAGGAAGACGTAATCCTCGCTGTCGTCCACGCCGATCCGGCATTTCACCGTGACGGGGATGGACACGGCCGCCCGCATGGCGGAGACGCCGGCCGCCACGCGGGCCGGGTCGCCCATGAGGCAGGCGCCGAAGGAGGCATGCAGCACGCGATCCGACGGACAGCCGCAGTTCAGGTTGATCTCGTCGTAGCCGGCCTTCTCGCCGAACTCGGCGCAGCGGGCCAGCGCGTCGGGATCGTTGCCGCCCAGTTGCAGGGCGACCGGGTGCTCGGAGGGGTCGAACTTGAGGAAGCGGGCCCGGTCGCCGTAGATCAGCGCGCCGGTGGTGATCATCTCCGTGTACAGGTGGGCGTGGCGGCTGGCGAGCCGCAGGAAATGGCGATCGTGCCGATCAGTCCAGTCCATCATCGGCGCCACGCAGAATTTCTGGGAAAAAACGGAAGAAATCATCCGTATATTGTAATCTGCCGCTCGACATGAAACAGACCCATGGCAGTTTTACCCGCCTGTTCCTCGCGGCGGTCGAGCCCATCGTATTCGGCTGGCGACCCTGGACCCTGGCCGCGCTGGCCCTGATCACGGCCTTCATGGGCTGGCAGGCCAGCCAGCTCAAGCCGGACGCCGGCTTCGAAAAGCAGCTGCCGCTCGAGCACGAGTACATCAAGGTCTTCAAGCAGTACCAGCAGGACTTCGGCGGCGCCAACCTGGTGCTGACAGCGATTGTCCAGAAGGACGGCCCGATCTACACCCCGGCCTTCATGGAGACCCTGCGCAAGGCCACCGACGAGGTGTTCTTCCTGCCGGGCATCGACCGCTCGCGGGTGTCCTCGCTGTTCACGCCGGACGTGCGTTTCATCGAGGTGGTGGAGGGCGGCTTCTCGGGGGGCAACGTGATCCCGGCGGATTTCCAGCCCACGCCCGAGATGCTGGAGCGCGTGCACTCGAACATCAACAAGTCCAACGTCGTCGGCCGCCTGGTCGCCAACGACCACACCGGCGCGATGGTGTTCGCCGAGTTGCTCGAGTTCGACCCGCTGACCGGCGAGAAGCTCGATTACGTGAAAGTCAGCAACCTCCTCGAGGACCTGCGCGGGCGCTTCATGAGCCCGGAGATGTACGAGTACCGGCTCAAGGCGGACCACGTGCCGTTCAAGGCGGGCGAGGTGGCGGTGCACGGCTTCCGCAAGATCGGACGGCTGTCGGCCGAAAAGTTCGACGTGAACTACACGGACGAGGAGGG
>JAYUGN010000259.1:0-26055 GCA_043767605.1 Gammaproteobacteria bacterium | reverse complement strand
CCGAGATGATCAGCGGCGTGCGCGCCTCGTCGATCAGGATCGAGTCCACCTCGTCCACGATCGCGTAGAACGGCGGCCGCTGCATCTTGTCGGCCATCGAGAAGGCCATGTTGTCGCGCAGGTAGTCGAAGCCGAATTCGTTGTTCTGGCCGTAGGTGATGTCGGCCCGGTACGCCGTGCGCTTTTCCTCGCTCGGCTGGTGCGAGACGACCACGCCGACCGACAGGCCCAGCGCGCGGTACAGCCGCCCCATCCACTCGGCGTCGCGGCGCGCGAGGTAGTCGTTGACCGTGACGATGTGCACGCCCTTGCCGGGCAGCGCGTTGAGGTAGGCGGCGAGCGTGGCGACGAGCGTCTTGCCCTCGCCCGTCTTCATCTCGGAAATCTTGCCCTCGTGCAGGATGGCGCCGCCGATCAGCTGCACATCGAAGTGGCGCATGCCGAGCACGCGCTTGCCGGCTTCGCGCACCACGGCGAAGGCTTCCGGCATCAGCTGGTCCAGCGTCTCGCCCTGGGCCAGGCGCGCACGGAACTCCGCGGTCCTGGCGGTCAGCGCCGCGTCGGTGAGCGCCGAGATCTTCGGCTCGAAGGCGTTGACGGCCGTGACGAGCCCGTTCAGGCGATTGAGGATGCGCTGGTTGCGGCTGCCGAAGACGCGGGCGAGCAGGTTATTGAGCATCAGGGAGTGGGGACGAATGCAGCCGCTTTGAGAGCGGCGAATTCTACTAGGGGTTAGGGGCTAGCGGCTACGAGGTTCAGCGTGCCGCCTGGATGTACTCGTACGGATTGACGGTCTTGCCGTTGATCATCACTTCGAAGTGCACGTGCGGGCCCGTCGAGCGGCCGCTGTCGCCGATGTGGGCGATGGCCTGTCCCTTGCGCACGCGGTCACCCACCTGCACCAGCGAGGCCTCGTTGTGGCCGTAGCGGGTCACGTAGCCGTTGCCGTGGTTGACCTCGACGAGCAGGCCGTAGCCCATGCGGTCGCCGACGTCGGAGACGATGCCCGAGGCGACCGACAGCACGTTGCCGCCCTGGCGCGCGGCGAAGTCCACGCCGGCGTGGAACGCACGCAGGCCCGTGAACGGGTCGATGCGGTTGCCGAACAGCGAGGAAATCCAGCCGTCTTCCACCGGCCAGCCCGAGGGCCGCACTTCTTTCTGCAGGCGGCTGGCGAGCAGCAGGTCCTCGAGCACGCGCATCTGGCGCTCACGGTCGGAAAGCTGTTTTTCGAAATTGTCGAGTGATGCCAGCACTTCCGCCGAGGCCGGCGGGCCGCTGATGTCGATGTCCGGGCCGCCGACCGGCGGCGGGGTATTGAAGTTGAACTCCCCCTTGTCGAGGCCGGCGATCTCGGTAAGCCGCCCGCCGGCGGCGTCGAGGCGCATCACGTGGGCGTGCAGCTGGGCCAGGCGCCGGGCCAGTGCGGTGGTGTTGTTCTCGACCATCTCGCGGGTCGAGGCCAGCTGGGCGCGCTGCTGCGAAAGCTCGTCGGCCCACATGCTGACCACGTTCACGGGCAGGCGGCCGTCCATGGACTTGAGGAAGTAACCGCCGGCCACCAGGGAGACACCGGCCAGCGAAAGGACGACCGCCGCCGGCAACCAGCCCAGGAGGTGGCGCGTACTCAGCGTCAGCCGCCAGGTGCGGCCCCGCTTGTTGCTGATTAAGATGATGTCCATCTACGGTCTGATTCCCCGATGCCCTCTGACGCCCGAAAACTCTCCGACTGGCTCAAGCGCCAGCCCGGCCTGTTCAAACAGGCTCTGTCCAGAGCGGATCAGCTGTCCCGGGCGACGAGCGCATTACGCGCCTTCTTGAACGAGCCCTGGGCCGATGCTGTCCGCTTCGCCTCGTTCGACGGCGACACCGCACTCATCTATTGCAGTCACGCCGCCGCCGCGACCCTGGCGCGATTCCGCGCCGAGGCGCTCCTGGCCTTCGTGAAAGAGCGCTACAACCCGGACTGCACCGAGGTCCAAATCAAAGTGCAGCCAGAGGCTTACGCGCCAAAGTGAAAGTCTACGGGTAGGCCGGGAGGGGGGCAACCCGTAAAAACATGGGGTCAGACCCCTATGGGACGGGGGTCAGACCCCTTTCAGGCGCTTGCGGGGACCAAACCGCGGACGTAAGCGATGGGGGCACGGCTCTCGTCCTCGAAAGTCACTTCTTCCCAGGCCCGCGGGTCATTGATGAGCGCCCGCAGGAGCTTGTTGTTGAGCTGGTGGCCCGACTTGAAGGCCGTGTACGAGCCGATCAGGCTGCGGCCCATCAGGTAAAGGTCGCCGATCGCGTCGAGAATCTTGTGGCGCACGAACTCGTCTTCGTAGCGCAGGCCCTCGTGGTTGAGCACGCGGTATTCGTCCAGCACCACGGCGTTGTCGAGGCTTCCGCCCAGCGCAAGATTGCGCGAGCGCATCATCTCGACATCGCGCATGAACCCGAACGTGCGCGCCCGCGAGACTTCCTTGACGAAGCTGGTGGTCGAGAAATCGATGGTGCACGACTGCCGGCTGGTCTTGAACACCGGGTGCCGGAACTCGATGCCGAAGGTCACGCGGAAACCCTCGTAGGGCTCGAAGCGGGCGAACTTGTCGCCGTCCTGCACCTGCACCGGCTGCGTGATGCGCACGAAGCGCTTGGGCGCATTCTGCTCCTGGATGCCGGCCGACTGGATCAGGAACACGAACGGGCCCGAGCTGCCGTCCATGATCGGCACTTCGGCCGCCGACAGCTCGATCACGCAGTTGTCGATCCCCAGGCCGGCGATCGCCGAGAGCAGGTGTTCCACGGTCGCGACCTTGACGTTGCCCTGCACCAGCGTGCTGGCCAGCTCGGTGGCGCCGACGTTCTCGGCCCAGGCTTTCACCTCGACCGGCTGCTCCAGGTCCACCCGCCGGAACACGATGCCCGTGTCCGGACCGGCCGGCAGCAGGGACATGAAGACTTTCTGTCCCGAATGCAGGCCCACGCCGGTGGCGCGGATGGAGTTCTTGAGCGTGCGCTGTCTGAGCATCTATCCCGACATCTCGTAGTGCCTCTGGCTGACCCCGAATTGTAACATTCCGGCCCTCCCCCGGCCCTCAGTCAGCCTGGGCCCGCAGGAACGCCGGGATGTCGAGCAGCTGCTCGTCCATCACCAGGTGGCTAAGGCTTTCCGGCATGCCCTTCTTGCCGCCCGCCATCACGCGCACGATCGCCGGCTCGTCGAAGTTCACCGCTCGCCTGGCGTGCGCCGAAGCGATCGGCGTGACCACGCCGCTGGACGGCACGATGATTTTGCCGCCGAGGCCGGTGGCGACCACCGTCACGCGCATCTCGCCGTTCAGGGCCGGGTCCAGCGAGGTGCCGTACTTCACGTCCACGTCTTCCGAGGCGATCGCCATCACGCGGTCCATGATCAGGCCGACTTCGTCGAGGCTCAGCGAGGCGTCGCAGCAGATGTTCACCAGCACGCCGCGCGCGTTGGCCAGCTCGAGGTCGTCGAGCAACGGGCTCGACAGCGCCATTTCCACCGCCAGCTCGGCGCGCTTCTCGCCGGTGCCGGTGCCCAGGCCCATCATCGCCTTGCCGCGGTTCAGCATCACGGTCTTCACGTCGGCGAAGTCCACGTTCTGCAGGCCGGGCCGCGTGATCAGGTCTGAGATGCCCTGCACCGCGTTCTGCAGCACGTCGTTGGCCGCCTTGTAGGCGGCCACCACCGTGGCCGCCGGGCCCATGACGAGCTTCAGCTTCTCGTTGGGGATCAGCACCATCGAGTCGGCGAACTTCTCGAGTTCCTCGATGCCCTTCATCGCCGAGGCCATGCGCTTCTTGCCCTCGTGGGTGAACGGCTTGGTGACGACCGCAACCGTCAGCACCTGCAGCTCCTTGGCGATCTCGGCGATGACGGGCGCCGCGCCGGTGCCGGTGCCGCCGCCCATGCCGGCGGTGACGAACAGCAGGTCGGTGCCTTCGATCAGCTCCTTGATGCGGTCCTTGTCCTCGAGCGCGGCCTGCCGGCCGAGGTCGGGGTTGCTGCCGGCGCCGAGGCCGCGCGTGAGCTCCTGGCCGAGCTGGAGGATCGCGGTGGTCTTGCAGCGCTCGAGATGCTGGCGATCGGTGTTGGCGCAGATGAAGTCCACGCCGTCGATGCCGGTCTCGACCATCTGGTTGACGGTGTTGCAACCGCCGCCGCCCACGCCGATCACGCGGATCACTGCGCGATCGCTCTTGCCATCGGTCACTTCAAACATTTCATTGCTCATGTGATGTCTCCTTCCAGAAATCGTGTGTGAAAAAATTGTCTAGAACTGGCCCTTGAACCACGTCTGCACCCGCTGCAGCCACTGCGCGGCTCCCGCCGGATCTGGAATCGCAGGGCCTTGCTGTTGGCGCCCGTAGATCAGCAGGCCCACGGCCGTCGAATAAACGGGATTGCGCACCACGTCGGTGAGGCCCGCGATGTTCTGCGGCAACCCCAGGCGCACCGGCAGGTCGAACACCTCTTCGGCCAGCTCGATGACGCCCTCGACCTTGGCGCTGCCGCCCGTCAGCACGATGCCGCCGGCGATCGCGTCGTAGAAATCCGAGCGGTGCAGCTCCTTGCGGATGAACTGGAACAGCTCGAGGTAGCGCGCCTTGATGACCTCGGCCAGCGTCAGGCGCGAAAGCTTGCGCGGCGGCCGGTCGCCGACGGAGGGCACCTCGATCTCGTCGTTGGACTTGATCAATGCGGGGAGCGCGCAGCCGTGCTTGAGCTTGATCTCCTCGGCGTTCTGCGGCGGCGTGCGGAACGCGACCGCGATGTCGTTGGTCACCTGGTTGCCGGCAATCGGGATCACCGCGGTGTGACGGATCGAGCCGTTCTTGAACACCGCGATGTCGCTGGTGCCACCGCCGATGTCGACCAGGCAGATGCCGAGCTCGCGCTCGTCCTGCTGCAGCACCGCGTAGCTGCTGGCGAGCTGCTCGAGGATCAGCTTGTCCACGCGCAAGTTGCAGCCCTCGATGCAGCGCCGGATGTTCTGCGCGGCGGAGGCGCCGCCGGTGACCATGTGCACCTTGGCCTCGAGGCGCACGCCGGCCATGCCCACCGGCTCCTGGATGCCTTCCTGGCCATCCACGATGAATTCCTGCGGCACCACGTGCAGCACTTTCTGGTCGGCCGGGATCGCCATCGCGCGGGCCGCGGCGATCACGCGCTCGACGTCGGCCGGCGAGACCTCGCCGTGGCTCACGCCGACGATGCCCTGGCTGTTGAAGCTCTTGATGTGCGCGCCCGAGATGCCGGCGTACACCGACTGGATCCGGCAGCCGGCCATCAGCTCGGCTTCCTCGACCGCGCGGCGGATGGACTGCGTGGTCGCCTCGATGTTGACCACCACGCCCTTGTTCATGCCACGGCTGGGGTGCGAGCCGAGGCCCACGACTTCGAGGCGGCCATCGGGCGTCGAGCCGCCGACAATCGCCACCACCTTGTGGGTGCCGATGTCGAGGCCGACGATGAGGTCGCGTGGCGCTTTCTTACTCATGCCTGATTTCCGCGACCCGAGTGATGGCGTTGGGGTCTGTTCGCTCGTCGCGCCAGCCAACCGCAAATCCATTGAAGTAGTGAAGATCGACATAGGACACCTCCTGGAGACGCCCTTCGAGCGCCGTTCTGACCGGTCCGGCCAGGCGCGCCACTGCATCCAGCGGCGCACCCCGTCCCAGTCGTAGTTCGATTCCATCCGTCGTCGTGGCGAGCCACTCGCCCCGCGCGTTCTCGACCAGCGCCGCCGGCGCGAACGGCGTCGGCGCAAGCTGCTGGCTCAAGCCTTCCCACGCCGCGCGCACCGCGGCCTGCGCGCCCGGCGGGCCGTCGAGCCTGGGCAGCGCCAGCACGTCGTCGTCGAGCGCCGGCGGCGTGAACACCACATTGCCGGTCGAGAGCACCGAGCGCTCGCCCCAGCGCGCGTACGGCTGGTGCTCCCACAAGCGCACGCGCACCGCGGCGGGCCAGGCCCGCTCGACGCGCGCCCGCGCCACCCAGGGCATCGCCTCGACCGCGGCCTTGATTGCCGGCAGGTCGAGTGCGTAGAACTCGGCGTTGAGCCGGCCCGAGACGACGTGGCGCACCTGCTCCGCCTCGACGCGCGACAGTTCGCCGGCAATCTCGAGCGTCACCGGCGCGTGCGCGCCGGCCAGCCGCGGCAGCATCGGCAGCAGCGCGGCGCCGATGAGCGCCAGCGAAATGCACCACAACAGCAGGCGGCTCACCGGCGTCGGCGCGGGCTCCCCGGCCGCGGCGCCCGTGGACATCATCCGGGGGTTAGCGCTCATCGCGCGCCTCCATCGAGGTCTCGAGGATTGCCCAGCACAGTTCGTCGAACGACAGGCCTGCGGCCTTGGCGGCCATCGGCACCAGCGAATGCGAAGTCATGCCGGGAATCGTGTTGATCTCGAGCAGCCAGGGCTTGCCGCCCGGCCTGGCAAAGTTCTCGACGATGAAATCCACCCGGCCCCAGCCACTCGCGCCCACGAGGCGGAAGGCCTCGACCGCCAGCGTGCGCAGTTTCTTCTCGACCGCGGCGCTCACGCCCGAGGGGCAGTGGTACTGCGTGTCGTTGGCGATGTACTTGGCGTGGTAGTCGTAGAACTCGCCGGCCGGCACGATGCGGATCGAGGGCAGCGCGGCGCCATCGAGGATCGCCACGGTCATCTCGGCGCCCTTGATGAACTTCTCCGCCATCACGGCTCGATAACCGGGGCCTGACCGCCCCGTGGCCCGGCCTTCGCCGCGCGCGAGCTTCCAGGCGCCGGCGACCTGCGCCGGCTTCTTCACGATCGTCACGCCGACGCTGGAGCCTTCCGCAGCCGGCTTGATCACGAACGGGAACTTGAACTTGCGCGCCGCCGCCTTCGCATCGGCTTCGCTGGCGAGCTCCATGAAAGGCGCCGTCGGCAGCTTCTCGGCCAGCCAGACGCGCTTGGCCGTCATCTTGTTCATCTTGACCGCCGAACCCTCGACGCCAGAGCCGGTATACGCAATGCCCTGCAGGTCGAGCGCGGCCTGCACAGTGCCGTCTTCACCGGCGCCGCCATGCAGCACGATGAACGCCCGCTCGTACCCCTGCGCGCGCAGCGTCATGACGTTCTCGCGCGTGGCGTCGACGCCCACGGCCTCGACATCGCGTTTCTGCAACGCGGCCAGCACCGCTTCGCCGCTCCACAGCGACACTTCGCGCTCGGCCGACCAGCCGCCCATCAGCACGGCGACGCGGCCGAAGTCGCGCGGATGCTTCACCCGCGTCCTCCCACGGGACCTTGTCATGCGGCCTCCCCGACCACTTTGATCTCGGGATGCAGCGCCACGCCGGTCCGGTCCTTCACCACGCGCTGGATGTGCGCGATCAGCGCCTCGACATCGGCAGCGCGCGCGCCCTCGTCGGTGATCAGGAAATTGGCGTGCTGCGGCGACACCTGCACGCCGCCGATGCGGTGGCCCTTCAGGCCGCAGCTCTCGATCAGCCGCGCGGCGTGGTCGCCCGGCGGATTGCGGAAGGTGCTGCCCGCCGAAGGCTTGCCGACCGGCTGCGAAGCCTTGCGCCTGGCCAGCGATTCCTTGGTGTAGCGCTCGTGCGCGCCGTCGGCATCGCCAGCCACGCGGAAGCGCGCCGCGAGGAAGCCGCAGAAATCCGCCGGCGTCTCGACGTGGCGGTAGGCATATTCGAATGACGAGGGCGCCAGCCACTCGCTGCGGCCGTCGCGGTACAGCACTTCGGCTTGCGCAACGGCAGGCCAGGTCTCGCCACCCCAGGCGCCGGCGTTCATCGCCAGCGCGCCGCCGACCGTACCGGGAATGCCGGCCATGAAGCCCAGGCCCGCGCGCGCTTTCTGCTGCGCGAACTTGGCCAGGCGCGCGCAGTGCACGCCGGCTTCGGCGCGCAGCGTCTCATCCGATTCGAGCTCGAGCGCATCGAGCGCACCGTGCAGTGCGATGACCGTGCCGCGCACGCCGCCATCGCGCACCAGCAGGTTGCTGCCCAGGCCGACCCACAGGATCGGCTCGTGCGGCGGCAGGCTCGTGAGGAAGTTCACGAGGTCGGCGCGATCGGCCGGCTCGAACCAGCGATCCACCGGGCCGCCCACGCGCCAGCTGGTGTGCTGCGACATCGGCTCGTGGTTCCTGACCACGCCGCGAATCGCGCTCATGGCCTGGCCTTGGCGGCCTTGCGCGCCGGCTTGGACAGCCTCAAAGGCAGCGTACCGATGTCGCCGGCACCGAGCGTCAGCAGCAGGTCACCGTCGCGCACCAGCGGCGCCAGCGCCGCCGGCAGCTCCGCCACCGATTTGACGAACACCGGCGAGACCTTGCCGCGCTCGCGAATGCCCCGGGCCAGTGCGCGGCCGTCGTAGTGCGCGATCTTCGCCTCGCCTGCCGCGTAGACCTCGGTCAGCAGCAGCGCATCGGCGTCCGAGAGCACTTCGCAGAAATCGTCGAACAGGTCGCGCGTGCGCGAGAACCGGTGCGGCTGGAACGCCACCACGAAGCGCCGGCCGGGGTACGCCGAGCGCAGCGCCTCGAACGTGGCGGCAATCTCGCGCGGATGGTGGCCGTAGTCGTCGATCACCAGCACGTTCTTGCCGCCGATGATCAGCTCGCCGTGCGACTCGCAGCGCCGGCCCACGCCCTGGAAACCGGCAAAGGCCTTGCGGATGTCCGCGAATGAGACGCCGAGCTCTCGCGCGATGACCACCGCGGCGAGCGCGTTCTGCACATTGTGGCGGCCCGGCAGGTTCAGGTGAAGTTTTTCCAGCGCGCCTTCGGCGGTCTTCACCGTGAAGTCGTTACCGGTGCCGCTGGCCTTGATGTCGATGGCCTGCACGTCGGCGCCGTCGTTCAGGCCATAAGTAATGACCGGGCGGCCGAGTTCGGCCACCAGTTCGGCGACCACGGCGTCGTCGGCGCACAGCACCGCGAGCCCGTAGAACGGCAGGCGCTGCAGGAATTCGACGAAGGTTGCGCGCAGGCGCGAGAAATCGCCGCCGTAGGTCTCAAGATGGTCCGCGTCCACGTTCGTCACCACCGCCATCAGCGGCGTGAGGTGCAGGAACGAGGCGTCGCTCTCGTCGGCTTCCGCGACCAGGAAGTGGCCGGTGCCGAGGCGCGCGTGGGTGCCAGCGGCCTTGACCTTGCCGCCGACGACGAAGGTCGGGTCGAGCTTGCCCTCCGCCAGCACGGCGGCGACGAGGCTGGTGGTGGTGGTCTTGCCATGCGTGCCGGCGATGGCGATGCCGTAGCGAAAGCGCATCAGCTCGGCCAGCATCTCGGCACGGCGCACGATCGGCACGCGCGCGGCGCGCGCGGCCTGCACTTCCGGGTTGTCTTCCTTCACGGCCGAGGACACGACCACGGCGTCGCTGCCCTGCACGTTGGCGGCGGCGTGGCCGGTGAAGATTTTCGCGCCGAGCTTGGCGAGGCGCTGCGTGGCCGGGCCGCGCTTGAGATCCGAGCCGGTGACCTTGTAGCCGAGGTTCAGCAGCACTTCGGCGATGCCGGCCATGCCGGAGCCGCCGATGCCGACGAAGTGCACGATCCGCACGCGCCGCATCGGCTGGTCCATCAGGCGGCGGGCCTGTTCCTGCACCGGGGAGGCCTTAACCATGACGGCCCGCCTCGACCACCGCGTCAGCGATCTTCTTCTCGGCGCCGATCCAGGCCTGCGTGCGCGCAGCCTGCGCCATCGCCAGCAGCCGCGTGCGGTTCGACAAGAGCGGCCGCAGCAGCGCGGCCATGCGCTCGGCGGTGAAATCCCTTTCGGCCAGCAGCTCGGCGGCGTTGGCGCGCACCAGGTAGGAGGCGTTGCGCGTCTGGTGGTCATCCACCGCGGCGGGAAACGGCACCAGCACCGAGGCGCAACCGGCGGCGGCGAGCTCGGCAATGGTCGAGGCGCCGGCACGGCAGACCACGAGGTCGGCCCAGCGCAGCGCCTCGGCCATGTCCTCGATGAACGGCTCGACCGAGGCGAGCACCCGTGCGTGCGCGTACGCGGCGCGCGCGACCTCTGCCGTGCGGCCACCCTGGTGACGGATCAGGGGCTGCTGCTCGCGCGGCAGCAGCGCGATGGCCGCGGCCATGCGCTCATTCAAGGCCTTCGCGCCCTGGCTGCCGCCCACGACGAGAAGGCACGCCGCGCCCGAACGACCCGCAAAACGCGCGGACGGCTCGGGCACGGCGCGAATCGCAGCGCGGACCGGGTTTCCCACGGCGATCGCGTTGCGGAAGGTGTGCGGAAAGGCCTCGAGCACGTGGCTCGTGATCGCGGCCAGCGCGCGGTTGGTCAGGCCGGCCGCGGCGTTCTGCTCGTGGATCACCAGCGGCAGCCCGCGCAGCCGCGCGACCAGCCCGCCGGGGCCGGCGGCGAAACCGCCCATGCCGAGCACGGCGTCCGGCGCGCGGCGCGCGAATGCGCCCCAGGCCTGCGCCATCGCACGCAGGACCCGCAGCGGCGCCATCAGGAGCGTCAACACGCCCTTGCCACGCAGGCCCGAAACCCGGATCAGCTCGAGCGGGAAACCCGCTGCCGGCACCACGCGCGACTCGAAGCTGTCGGGCGCGCCCATCCAGCAGATGTCGTGGCCGCGGCTCTTGAGCTCCTGCGCCACCGCAAGCGCGGGATACACGTGACCGCCGGTGCCGCCCGCCATGATCATGATCTTCATGGCCCCCGCTCAAGAAAAGGGGTCGCAGTCCTTTTCTTATCGACACGGCCAAGGCCCGGCATTTCCCAAAGGAAAAGGACTGCGACCCCTTTTCTTTTCTCCCCTTTTCTTTTCATCGGAAGCCACCGGCAGGCGCGCCGGCGCGCTCGAGGCGGTTCTCGTGGTCGGCGCGCAACAGCAGGGCGCACATCAGGCAGACCGTGATCAGGCTCGAGCCGCCGTAGGAAATGAGCGGCAGCGTCAGGCCCTTGGTCGGCAGCAGGCCCATGTTCACGGCCATGTTGATCAGCGCCTGTGCGCCAAGCCAGGCGCCGAGCGCGTAGCAGAGGTAGGCGGTGAAGCGCTGCTTGCGGGCCTCGGCCTCGCGGCCGATCGCGAACGCGCGCCAGACCAGCACGCCGAACATCAGCAGCAGCAGCGCGATGCCGAGCATGCCGAATTCCTCGGCCCAGATCGCGAAGATGAAGTCGGTGTGCGTTTCCGGCAGGTACAGGAGTTTCTGCACGCTGTTGCCCAGGCCCACGCCGGTCCATTCGCCACGGCCGATCGCGATCAGCGACTGCGTGAGCTGCCAGCCGCTGTGCTCGATGTCCGCCCAGGGATCCGTGAAGGTCATCAGGCGGCGCAGGCGGTAGGCGGCGGTGAAGATCAGCACGGTGCCGGCGCACGCGGCGACGCCCACCAGCGCGCCGAGGTGCAGCAGCCGCGCGCCGGCCAGGAACAGCAGCATGAAGGTCACGAGCAGCAGCAGGAACGTCGCGCCGAAATCCGGCTCGAGCAGCAACAGACCCGAGGCCAGCACGATCGGGATCAACGGCCGGAGCAGGCCCTTGAAGCTCGACTGCAGTTCGGCCTGGCGCCGCGTGACGTAGCCGACGATGTAGATCGCCAGCGCGAGGCGCGCCGGTTCGGACGCCTGCAGGCGGAATACGCCGAAGTTCAGCCAGCGGCGCGCGGCGTTCACTTTCACGCCGATGCCGGGCACCAGCACGATCACCAGCAGGAAGAACGCGAAGGCGAGCAGGAAGAAGCTGCTTTGCTCCCAGGTGCGCATCGGAATCGCAAAGGCCATCGCGCCAAGGCCGACACCGAGCGTTGCGTAGGTCAGCTGCTTGTAGAAGTAGTACAGCGGCGCGCCGGTGGATTTCTCGGCGACCGCGACCGAGGCCGAGGCCACCATCACGAGGCCCGTCGCCAGCAGCGTGCACAGCGCGGCCGCGAGCAGCGGGTCGAGGCCGTAGCGCGCCTGCGACATCGGCAGCGAGGCCTTCAGCGTCATGCTCATGCGGCGAGCCTGCGCACCGCGGCGCAGAACTGCTCGCCGCGCTCTTCATAATTCTTGAACTGGTCGAGGCTGGCGCAGGCCGGCGACAGCAGCACGCGGTCACCCGGGCGCGCCAGCGCGTGCGCGCGCGCAACCGAAGCCTCGAGCGTCGCTTCGCGATGCACCGGCAGCGCATCCCTCAGCAGGGCCTCGAGCCGCGGACCTTCTGCGCCGTAGACGATCGCGGCGCGGCCTTTCTGCTCGAGCACGGGCTTGAGCGGCGCGAAATCCTGGCCCTTGCCCTGGCCGCCGCCGAGCCAGACGATCGGCTCCGGCAAGCCGGCGAGCGCGGCTAGCGTCGCGCCGACGTTGGTGCCCTTGGAATCGTTGAAGTACGCCACGCCACCGATCTCCGCGACCCATTCGCAGCGGTGGCGCAGGCCGGCGAATTCGCGCAGCACGGCCAGCGAGGCCGCGCGCGGCAGGCCGGCCGCATCGGCCAGCGCCAGCGCGGCCAGTGCGTTGGCGGCGTTGTGCAGGCCATGGATCCTCAGCTCGCTGGCTTTCAGCAGGCGATCGTCCCCGCAGGCCAGCCAGTCCTCCCCTCCGTACTTCACCAGGCCGTACTGCGGATTTTCCTTCCCGGCCATCGGCGCATCGAGGCCGAAGCTGACTTTCTTCTGCGCGGCGCGCACGTTGCGCGAGGTCTGCGCGTCCTCGCGGTTGACCACCGCGGTCTCGCAGCCGACAAAGATGCGCGCCTTGGCCTCGGCGTAGGCCTCGAAGCTGTGGTGGCGGTCAAGGTGATCCGGGCTGACGTTGAGGTTTGCCGCCGCCTTGCAGCGCAGCGAGAGCACGGTCTCGAGCTGGAAGCTCGACAGCTCCATCACGTACAGCTGCACAGCTTCCGAGAGCAGGTCGAGCGCC
The DNA here is from genome assembly GCA_043767605.1 of Gammaproteobacteria bacterium. GTDB lineage: Bacteria > Pseudomonadota > Gammaproteobacteria > Nevskiales > Nevskiaceae > JACPFV01. Next base: position 13,178 of record JAYUGN010000259.1, on the reverse strand, counting down.
GGCGTGCCGAGGTTGCCGCCGACCGCGACGTTCAGGCCCGCGCGCTTGGCGATTTCGCCCAGCAGCGTCGTCACCGTGCTTTTGCCGTTGCTGCCGGTGATCGCGACGACCGGCGCCTCGGCGGCGCGGGCGAACAATTCGATGTCGCCCAGCGTCGGCACGCCGGCGCCGCGCAACTCGCGCACGAAGGCTTCGTCGAGCGACACGCCCGGCGAGATCGCGGCGAGCGCGTGATCCCTGAGCGGCTTGATCGCGCCGAAGCCGCCGAGCCGGGTCTCGACCGGCAAGCCGCGCAGTTCCACGGTGCCCGGCGGATTTTCGCGGCTGTCAGTGACCGTGACGTTCGCGCCCTGCTCCACGAAATAACGCGCGCAGGCCGCCCCGGTCTTGCCGAGGCCGACGATGAGCACGTTCTTGCCGCGGTAGGCGCTCATGGTCGTCTAGCGCACCTTCAGCGTGGCGAGGCCGACCAGCACGAGGATCAGCGTCACGATCCAGAAGCGCACGATGATCTTCGGCTCGGGCCAGCCCTTGAGCTCGAAGTGGTGGTGCAGCGGCGCCATGCGGAAGATGCGCCGCTTGTAGAGCTTGTAGCTCGTCACCTGCAGCACGACCGAGACCGTCTCGGCCACGAACACGCCGCCCATGATCGCCAGCACGATCTCCTGGCGCACCAGCACCGCGACGATGCCCAGCGCCGCGCCGAGCGCCAGCGCGCCGACATCGCCCATGAACACCTGCGCCGGGTAGGCGTTGAACCACAGGAAGCCCAGGCCCGCGCCGGCGATGGCGACGCAGAACACCGCGATCTCGCCGACGCCGGCGATGTACGGGATGCCGAGGTAGGTCGCGATCTTGAAGTTGCCGCTGGCGTAGGCGAACACGGCGAGCGCCGAGGCCACCAGCACGGTCGGCATGATCGCGAGGCCGTCGAGGCCGTCGGTGAGGTTCACGGCGTTGCTCGAGCCGACAATGACGAGGTAAACCCACGGGATGAACAGCCAGCCCAGCGGGATCGCGATGTCCTTGAACAGCGGCACGATCAGCTGTGTCTCGACCGGAGTCACCGCCGTCGCGTAGACGCTGATCGCCGTCGCGAAGCCCGCCAGCGACAGCCAGAAATACTTGGCCTTGGCCGACAGGCCCTTGCTCGAGCCGTAGCGGATCTTCTTGTAGTCGTCCACGAAGCCGACCGCGCCGAAGGCCAGCGTCACCAGCAAGGCGAACCAGACGAAGCGGTTGTTGAGGTCGGACCACGCCAGCGTGGCGATGGTGACCGCGGCGAGGATCATCGCGCCGCCCATCGTCGGCGTGCCGGCCTTGGCGAGGTGCGTCTGCGGGCCGTCGTCGCGGATCACCTGGCCGATCTGGTGGAAGGTGAGCCGGCGGATCAGCCAGGGGCCGAACACGAACGAGAAGATCAGCGCCGTGAGGATCGACAGGATCGCGCGGAACGTCAGGTAATTGAACAGGCGGAACGCCGACTCGTAACCCTGCAGCCATTGCGTGAGCGCGTAAAGCATCTAGTGCATGCCTCCAGCCTGATTCTCGACATCGCCTTCGCCGGTGAGGGCGGCCACCACGCGTTCCATGCGCGCCGAGCGCGAGCCCTTCACCAGCACCGCGACCCCGGGCGACAGCCGCTCGCGCACTTCGGCGATCAGCGCGCCGAGATCGTCGAAGTGCACGGCGCCGTCGCCGAAGCCGCGCGCGGCTTCGCGCGCCAGCTCGCCGGCGGTGTAGATCCGCTCGACACCGAGCGCGCGGGCCTCCTCGCCCGCCGCGAAATGCATCTGCTCGGCGCCACGGCCGAGCTCGCCCATGTTCCCGAGCACCAGCCAGTGCCGCGCTTTCACCGAGGTCAGCAGCTCAAGGCCGGCGCGCAGCGAACTCGGGTTGGCGTTGTAGGTATCGTCGAGCAGCCGCGCGCCATTCGTGGTCTTGCGCCAGGACAGTCGTCCCGGCGCGGGTTTCACGTTGAGCAGGCCCGCGGCGATGTCGCGCGCATCCAGGCCGATGGCGATCGCGCAGGCCGCGGCGGCGAGCGCGTTGCGGACGTTGTGCAGGCCCGGCAGCGGCAGGCGGATGCCCTGGCGCCCTTCCGGCGTGCGCAGCGTGAAGTCCATGGCGGCCGGCGCTTCCGGCGGCTCGGCCCGCGGATGCACGGCCTGCACGTCGGCGTCTTCCGAAAGTCCGAAGGTGATGATGTCGGCGCCGCCCGCCATCTCGCGCCACAGCGGCGCGTACTCGTCATCGGCGTTGATCACGGCCACGCCGCGGTCGCCGAGCGCCGTGAACATTTCGCCCTTGGCGCGCGCCACGCCCTCGCGCGAGCCGAAGCCCTCGAGGTGTGCATCACCGGCATTGTTGACCACGCCGACGTCGGGGCGCGCGAGTTCCGCCAGCCGCGCAATCTCGCCGGGATGGTTGGCGCCCATTTCGATCACGGCGGTTTTGTGCTCGGCGCGCAAGGACAGCAGCGTCAGCGGCACGCCGATGTGGTTGTTGAGGTTGCCGGCGGTCGCCAGCACCGGCCCGCGGCGCGCCAGGATTGCCGAGAGCATCTGCTTGACCGTGGTCTTGCCGTTGCTGCCGGTCACGCCGACGACGGGAATGTGGAAATCGCCGCGCCAGGATTGCGCGTAATCCTGCAGGCCGCGCAGGGTGTCGTTCACGATCACCTGCGGCAGGCTCACCGGCTGCGGCTCGGTCACCAGCGCGCCGGCGGCGCCGGCGCGGCAAGCCTCGTTGAGGAAGGCATGGCCGTCGAAATTCTCGCCACGCAGCGCGACGAACAGGTCGCCGGGCGCGAGCTGGCGTGTGTCGGTCGTCACGCGCGTGTAGCGCGCATCGGCCCCGTGGAGCGGGGCTTCGAGGCGGCGGGCGAGATCGCTCATGCGTTCCATCAGTGGCCGGTGACCCGTGGCCACTGAATCCCGAGCAACTGCGCAACGAACGCACGATCGCTGAATGCCCTCTTCTCTCGACCGTACTGCTGGTATTCCTCGTGGCCCTTGCCGGCGACCACCACGACGTCGTCGGGTCCGGCGGCGTTCACGGCCGCTTCGATGGCCTTCGCGCGGTCGTGCACGACCGGCGCGGAATACCCTGCGGGGAAGCCGGCGGTGATCTGGCCCGTGATGAAGGCCGGGTCTTCGCTGCGCGGGTTGTCGTCGGTGACGATCAGCTTGTCGGCGTAGCGCGCCGCGGCCGCGCCCATCAGCGGCCGCTTGCCGCGATCGCGATCCCCGCCACAGCCGAACACGCACCACATCGTTGCGCGGCAGTGTGCCCGCACGCTTTGCAGAATCTGTGCAAGTGCCTGCGGCGTGTGTGCGTAGTCCACGACGACGAGCGGCCTGGCGCGCGGCCCGCGGAAGCCCTCGATGCGGCCCGGCACGGTCGCCGCGCCCGACAGCACCTCGCAGGCGCGTGCCAGCGGCACGCCGGCCTCCAGCAACGCGGCGAGCACGCCGAGCAGGTTGTAGGCGTTGAATTTCCCGAGCAGGCGCGAAGCGATGCGGCCGCGGCCCGCGTGCGTGTCCACGTCGAACGAGATGCCTTGCGGCGTCAGCTGCAGAGCGCGCCCAATCACGGCGCGGCCGGCGATCTCGCCATCGAGCCCGTATTGCGTCACGCGGCTCGCGGCTGCGGTCTGCACGAGCTCGGCAGCCCAGGCGCGGCCATGCGCATCGTCGCGGTTCAGCACGATGGACTGCGGCGCGAGCTCGAAGAACAGCTTCTTCTTCGCCTGCGCATAGCGCTCAAGCGTGCCGTGGTAGTCGAGATGGTCGCGGCCGACATTGGTCAGGATCGCGGTGTGGAAGGCCACGCCGGCGACGCGCGCCTGGTCGAGCGCGTGCGACGACACTTCCATCGCCACGGCACGCGCGCCTTCTGTGACGGCGGCGCGCAGCGAGCGCTGCAGGTTCACCGGATCCGGCGTCGTGTGGTCGCCGGCGGCAATCGCGCCGTAGCGGCCGATGCCCAGCGTACCGACGTACAGGCAAGCCTTGCCGGCGGACTCGAGCGCCTGCGCCATCAGATACGCCGTGGAGGTCTTGCCGTCGGTGCCGGTCACGCCCAGGCAGTGCAGCTCGCGCGCGGGTTCACCGAAGAAGCGCGCGGCGATCTCGCCGGCGCGCCTGCCGAGGTTTTCCACCGCGATCATCGGAACGCTTGTCGAAGGGGCGGCACCCGGCGCCGTCACGCCGGGCGAGCCGACGCCTTGCGTCGGCTCCCACAGCACGACGGAGGCCCCGCGCGCGAGCGCCTGCTCGAGGAATGCGAGCCCGTGCTGCTGCGTGCCGCGGCGGGCCAGGAACGCGCCGCCCCTCGTCACGCTGCGGCTGTCGAGCGAAAGGTCGGTGATGGCCAGCGGCGGCACGCCTTCGGCAAGGCCGGCGAGCAATTCCGGCAGGGCGCGAACCGCGATCGAGGAGCGCATGCGGGTCATGTCTTCGGCCCGGGCAGGGCCGGCGCCACGGTCGAGGTGGCCGTGTTGATCAGCGGCGCGTCCGGTTCGATCTGCAGCTGGCGCACGGCCTGCTGCATCACGCGCGAGAACACGGGCCCGGCCACCTGGCCGCCGTAGTACTGCTCCTTGCCGGGCTCGTCGATCATCACGAGGCCCACGAGGCGCGGTGCTTCGGCGGGCACCAGCCCGATGAACACGGACTGGTGGCGGTCATCGACGTAGCCGCCGGCGACCAGCTTGCGGATCGTGCCGGTCTTGCCGGCGACGCGATAGCCCGGCACCGAGGCGAGCACGCCGGTGCCGTCGCCGGTGGTCACGTCTTCCATCAGGCGGCGCACCTGCGCGGCAGTGCGCGGCGAGACTGCGCGCTGCGGCGGCAGCCTCGCAGCATCCGTGACCAGGCGCAGCGCCGGCATCAGGCCATCGTTGCCGAGCGCAGCGTAGGCGCGCACCAGCTGCAGCGCGTTGACCGAAACGCCGTAGCCAAATGACGCCGTCGCCGTGGCGATCTGGCCCCAATCGGCGAAGGGCCGCAGCACGCCGTTGGTCTCGCCGGGATAGCCCGCAGCCACCGGTTCGCCGATCCCGAATTTCTGGTAGCCGGTGTACACCGCCTCGGCGCCGAGCGACAGTCCGACGCGCGCGGCGCCGACGTTGCTGGATTTCGACAACAGGCGCGCGAGGTTGATCTCGCCGGTGACGTGGCTGTCCCGCACCGTCATGTTGCCGATCTTGAAGAAGCCCGGGCCGGTGTCGATGCGGCTGTCGGGCTTGTACTTGCCGAGCTCGAGCGCGGTGGCGATGAGCAGCGGCTTGATGGTCGAGCCCGGCTCGAAGATGTCGGTGACCGCGCGGTTGCGCAAGCCACGGCCGTCGTGGTCCTCGGCCCGGTTCGGGTTGTAGCCCGGCTGGTTGGCCATCGCGAGGATCTCGCCGGTGTGCGCGTCGAGCACCACGATCAGGCCGCCGCGCGCATGCTGCTCCTTCACCGCCGCCTTCAGCTCGCGGTAGGCGATGTACTGCAGGTGCAGGTCGAGCGTCAGCGTGAGGTCGCGGCCGGGCTGCGCCTGCTCGAAGTCGTCGCTCTCCTCGACCACGCGGCCCGAGCGGTCGCGCACCACGCGCCGCGCCCCGGCCGTGCCGCGCAGCGTCGAATCCTGCGCCGTCTCCATGCCTTCCTGGCCCTTGCCGTCCACGTCGCAGAAGCCGACCACGTGGCCCGCCACCTCGCCCGCCGGGTAGTAGCGGCGGTACTCGCGCAGCGAGAACACGCCGGGCGCCTTGAGCTCGAGCACGCGTTTGGCCTCGTCCGGGTTCAGCGCGCGGCGCAGGTAGACGAAATGCCTGGCCTTGCGCTGCTTGAGGAACTTGTGCAGCTCGCCCGGCCCGTAGTTCAGCATCTTGCCCAGCGCCGGCAGGTATTCGGGTGCCTCGAGCACTTCGTCCGGGATGGCCCACACCGAGTCGACCGGCGCCGACAGCGCCAGCGGTTCGCCGTGGCGGTCGCGGATCGCGCCGCGATGCGCCGGCACCGTGATCGTGCGCATCGAGCGCGCATCGCCCTGCGCCGTCAGGAAGTCGCGCTGCACCACCTGCAACTCGAAGGCACGCGCCAGCACCACGCCGCTGCCGAGCAGCAGCACGGCCAGCACGGCCCAGCGCCGCCAGGCGTCGACTTCGTTCACGGTGGCGACGCGCTCGTTCATTGCGCGCCCTTGCGCTGGCCTTCGGCCGGCACTTTCACGATCTGGGTGTCCTGCGGATCGGACATGCCGAGCTTGTCGCGCGCCAGCTGCTCGATGCGGCCGTGGTGCGCGAGCGTGGCCTCCTCGAGCTGCAGCTGCGCCCACTCGGTGTCGAGGCGCGCCTTTTCCTGCCGCAACTGCTCGAGCTCGTGGACCCGCGTGCGGTTCTGGTGCTTGGTCTCGACCACGATCAGCGCGCAGCCGACCACGACGGTCGCCAGCGCGCCGGTGAAGAGCCAGTCGCGGCGGTTCATCTAGAGCTTCTGCGCCACGCGCAGCACCGCGCTGCGCGCGCGCGGGTTGGCCTCGACTTCGGCCGGGCCCGGGAACTGCGCGCGGCCGACGAGTTCCAGCTTCGGGTGATCAGCCGGCGTCATTGGAAAAGATTTTCGGCCGCCGGCACTTGCGCTTGGCGCGGCGCCACGCGCCTGGTCGCGCAGGTAGCGCTTGACGATGCGGTCTTCCAGCGAGTGGAAGCTGATCACGGCGATGCGGCCGCCCGGTGCGAGCGCGTCGACGGCCTGCGGCAGCGCGGCAGTGATCTGTTCGAGTTCGCGGTTCACGTGCAGGCGGATCGCCTGAAAACTGCGTGTCGCCGGGTGGATTTTCTGGCGCGGGCCGCGGTGGATCGACAGCAGCAGCTCGGCCAGCTGCGTGGTGGTGGTGAGCGGCGCAGCCTTGCGGGTGGCGACGAGGGTCTTGGCGATGAAGCGGCTGTTGCGCTCCTCGCCCAGCGTGTACAGCACGTCGGCGATTTCTTTTTCGCTCGCGCGCGCGAGCCAGGCCGAGGCCGGCTCGCCGCTGCGCGGATCCATGCGCATGTCGAGCGGGCCGTCCTTCATGAAGGAGAAGCCGCGCGCGGCGTCGTCGAACTGCGGCGAGGACACGCCGAGGTCGAACAGGATGCCGTCGAGCTTGCCGGCCAGGCCTTCGGCGGCGCAGACCGCGCCGAGCTGCGCGAAGTCCACCGGATGGAAGTGGAAGTTGCGGTGCGCCGTGGCCAGGGTAATGGTGGCGCCAGAGGCGGCCGGATCGCGATCCATCGCGTGGAGCGAGCCCGAGCCGCCGAGGCGCCGTAGCAGTTCACCACTGTGGCCGCCGCGGCCAAACGTGGCATCGAGATAAGTGCCGCCCGCACGGGGGGACAGTCCGGTGATCGATTCTTCGAGCATCACCGGAAGGTGTTCGTGCATGCGGGAGCTAGGCCCTGGGTGGAACAGGGCGGCGGCAGCGAGGCGCACTCGTGCTCACCGCTTCACGAGCGCAAAGGCGTCATCGAGCGCGGCCGCCTTGGCCTCGCCGTAACGCTCCGACCACAGGTCTTCGGCCCAGACGTCGAGCCGCTTGATCTTGCCGACCAGCCGCGCGTCGGACTTGATGCGCGCGTGTTCGCGCAGCACCGCCGGCAGCACCACGCGGCCCTGCTTGTCGATCTCGGTGTCGAGGGCGTGGCCGACGAATACGTCGGACAGCATCTCCGCCGCCTTGCGATCGGCGAGGTTGTGGATCTGGTCGGCGATCTCGCGGAACACCGCGGCCGGGTAGATCTCGATGGAGGTCTGCGGGCCGCGCGTGATGAAGATCTGCGGGCCGTATTCCTCGGTCAATTGCTGGCGCAGGCGAGCGGGGATCGCAAGGCGACCCTTGTCGTCAACCGTCAAATGGTGCGACCCGGTAAACATGTGCTCCCTGTCCCCACTGCGCCTTCCTGTGGACAACCAGAAAGGACGTCTTCCTCCACCTTTCACCACTTTATGCCACAAATACCCACTTTGCAAGCAAAATGTCCATGGGGAACAAGGACTTGGGATGTTTTCTTCCTGAAAGATTTTATCTCAGAAAAACATGAAGTTATCTGTGGATATTAATGTGGATTATTACGGCTGAACCGGCCAGGGGCATGCCCGTGGTACAACGCCTGCCGCAAACCCAAAGGCCGGAAGAGCAATGGCAATTCACCCGCGCGCCCTGGCGCTGATCGCAATTCTGGCCGGTGCGCCGGCGCCCGAAGCGCTGGCGCAGGACGCTGCAGGCCTGCGTGACGTCGTCGTCGTCGGCAGCAACTGGGACGGCACCGCCGAGATCTTCGACCCCCACACCTTCAAGACGCTGAAGAAGATCAACCTCGTGCCCGATCGGCAGGAGCGCCTCGCGGAGATCGAAGGGAGCGGCCTCAAGCGACGGCTGATCGCCTGGTTCGTCAAGACCGTCATCGGCGAGGGTCATTACCAGCTCGTGGACGACCTCTTTCCGTCGAAGGACGGCCGCTACATCTATGCCTCGCGCCCAAGCTTTTCAGATGTCATCGCGCTGGAGGTCCGTACCGGGAAAATAGCCTGGCGCACACCGATCGAAGGCGGCCGAACCGACCACGCGGCGCTCTCGCCCGACGGCAAGACCTTCGTGGTCTCGGCGTCCCTTGCGCGCAAGGCGGTGCTGCTCGAGACGGACACCGGCAGGATCCTCGGCGAGTACCGCTCCGGCGACCAGCCGCACGAGAACAACTATTCGAGGGACGGCAAGCGCATCTACCACGCGAGCATCGGCAAGGTGTACGTGCCGACGACGTCGCGCTGGCTCGATGGGCTCAAGGGCGAGCGCCGCTTCATCGTGTGGGACGCCGCGACCGGCGAGAACCTGAAAGTCATCGACATGGATGCCAAGCTGACCGAGTTCCTCGGCCACCCGTGGATCGACTCGGCGGTGCGGCCGATGGCGGTGGCACCCGACGAAAAGCACGTCTACCTGCAGGTCTCGTTCTTCCACGGGTTCTTCGAGTACGACCTCGAGAAGGACAAGATCACCCGCAAGCTTGAATTGCCGGTGCCCGAGGAAATCCAGCACCGCTCGTACTGGCGCTACCAGCTCAACTCGGCGCACCACGGCCTGGCCATCAACTCGGCCGGCACCAAGCTGTGCGTCGCCGGCACGATGGACGGCTACGCCGCGATCGTCGATGTCGCGACGTTCAAGTACACGATCATCCCGCTCGCCGACACGCCGCTCGGCGCCAAGCCCTACTGGGCCACCGAGAGCGCGGACGGCCAGAACTGCTACATCTCGGTGAGCGAGCAGGATCGCGTGTCGGTGATCTCGTTCGACGAGGCGAAGGAGATCGCGAGCGTGCCGGTGGGCGACCACCCGCAGCGTGTACGCACGGGGAAATTGTTACTACCGTAGACACACGAGCAGCTTGCCGTAGCTCACCGCCGCAGGCGCGCGAGGATGCGTTGCTGCTCGACGAGACCGCTCGTCGGTCGAACCGAACCCTCGAAGCCCGTGGTGATAAGCGCGAAGCGCTGCGCTGCTTCAGCTTCGGTCAGCGCACGAAGATCCACGAGCCGCCGCTCGTCGAGCGCGGCGGCAGCTTCATTCCACCGCTGCGCATAGAGCCGCGCCTCGGCCGTCTCCCTGCGATCCTTCGAGTCCATGCCGTGTTATGCGCTGGCGAGGGGGCCCGAGCTACGCAGCCCGACGCAGTTCTTTGAGAAGCTCAGGCCGCTTTTCAAGCAGCCGGAATAGATTGATCACCGCTACGACGGGCTTGGCCTCGCCGCGCTCATAGCGGCTGAATGCATTGTGCCCGCCGCCCGTGAGCATCGCAGCTTCCCGTTGCGTCAACTTGAGCTTCTTCCGGATGCGCGACAGCCAGGTGCGCTCTTGCTCTTCGGACTGCTCAACGGCCCGGGCGTAGCGCTCACCCTCGCCCTTGTCGAACTCGATCTCGCCGCAGTTCGGGCAATGCCAGCCGCGCAGCGTTCGCACGAGGGTCTTGAATCCATGATGCGTTACCGTCAGGTCGCGCGCTCCGTGCTCCATCTGGGCACCCTCGCAATTCAGGCAAACGCGCTTCATCGCTATTTCCTCTTGAACTGAATGACGACCGTGCCATGCCGCAGCGTGAGCTTCACGTAAGCCACGCCAGCGGGTGTCGTGGCGTGATAGACGTCCTGCCAGACGGTATGGTCCGCGAGCGTCGTCATGCTCTTGAAGAACTGCCTGCCGGTCAATCCGCAAACCGCGATCACCATCTGCTCGACGCTAAAGCCCATTTCACGGCCACCGTCCAGGGCGGTGCGTGTAAAGGCATCCGCACCCCTTTGCCGGACCTCCATCTGGAGCAACCGCAATTTGTAATGCGGGACCTTCTTGTCCATGGTGATATTACCCTAATAGGGTACTTTCTTCAAATCGAGCGGACGAGCCATTTCGCACCTGTATTTGTTCTTGTTGTTATCAGGTGGCCGGGCCCGTTCGTCGCCTTGCGGCGCGCTTGGATCAGGGACGAACGGGGCGGTCGTTTTTCTATTGAATTCACGCTAGCAGGCCCGGCGGGCTGCGCGCAAAAATGAGATGGCCCCGATGGCGTTTTGCGCCACCGGGGCCACTGACAAAAGGAGTCAGCCTGTAAGCCGGGTTCTGTCCGGGTCTTGCGACCCGCAAGCAACCATTCCTCTGGGACCTGCGTCACCGCAGGCCTCAAGCAGCCTACCCGGAAGGCACGCGGGCCGCGTGTTTGCGAAGGCCTTGCGGACTTCACAACCCTTCCCTATTTGGCCTTGCTCCGGACGGGGTTTACCTATGCCGCGAACAGTTGCCTGTCGCGCGGTGCGCTCTTACCGCACCTTTTCACCCTTACCTGCTCACACCTCTTTCGAGGGGCTCGCATCGGCGGTTATTTTCTGTGGCACTTTCCGTCGGCTCGCGCCGCCCAGACGTTATCTGGCGTCATGCCCTGCGGAGACCGGACTTTCCTCCAGCGTGTTGCCACGCCAGCGGTTGCTCAGCCAACTCCAGGGCGAAGTCTACGCCAGATCGGCCCCTCTCCCCGTGAGTGTTCCCTCACGGGGAGAGGGAATCATTCCTCGTCGCCGCCGAGCTTCACGGCCAGCGGGTAGAGCTCTTTCTTGGTCAGGCCGGTGATTTCGGCGGCAAGCTTGGCCGCGCGCGAGGCGCCCATTTCCTTATGCAGAATGCGCACGATGCGCTCGGCCTCGCGCAGCGAGGCGCCGGTCTCGGGCGCGCCTTCCAGCAGCAGCACGAATTCGCCGCGCGAACGGTTTTCGTCGGCGCGCAGCCACTTCAGCAGGTCGGTGGCGCCGGCCGTGTGGCTTTCCTCGAACATCTTGGTCAGCTCGCGCGCCAGGCACACGCGCCGGTCGCCGAGCAGCTCGGCCAGCATCTCCACAGTCTCGACGACGCGGTGGGTGGATTCGTACAGGATTACGGTGCGACTTTCGGCTGCGAGCACGCCGATGCGCTGGCGCCGCGCCAGTTCCGCCACCGGCAGGAAACCGGCGAAGACAAAGCTGTCGGTCGGCAGGCCGCAGATGGAGAGCGCGGCGATCGCCGCGCAGGGGCCGGGCACCGCGATCACCGGGATCTTCGCGGCACGCGCGTCCTGCACCAGCGTGTAGCCGGGGTCGGACAGCAGCGGCGTGCCGGCATCGGACACCAGCGCCACGCTCCGGTCCTTCTTGAGTTGCGCAATCACTTCGGCGGCCGCCTCGGCTTCGTTGTGCTCGTGCAAGGCAATCATTTTCTTGCGCACGCCGAAATGGGCCAGCATCGCGCCGGTTGTGCGCGTGTCCTCGGCGGCGATCAGGTCCACGCCATCAAGGATCTTGAGCGCGCGCGGCGACAGGTCGCCGAGATTGCCGATGGGCGTGGCGACCACATACAGCGTTCCGGCAGCGATTTCCGGCGGGGGCGTGCTCATGGGATGGCATACTTTAGCCTCTCATGAACCTCCCGCGCCTGCCGGTTTCGGTCCTCGCTTTTGTGCTCGCGGCCTGCTCGCCGGCGCCGTATCGCGCGCTGGCGGCCAGCGCTGCCGACAACGAGACCCTGATGGGCGCTGCCGAGCAGGAGCTGACCGAAGGCCATCCCGACGCCGCCCGCGCCACGCTGGCCGACATCGCCGCCGCGCAGCTCGATGCGCACCAGCGCACGCGCCTGTCGCTGCTGCAGGCCGAGATCGCCCTGGCCGAAGACAAGCCGGTGCTGGCGCTGCAGGCCCTGCCCTCCGCCGCCGACCTCAAGCTGTCACCGCTGGCCAGCCGGGCGGAAGCGGATCGCGCGCAGGCGCTGTTCAAGCTGGGCGACGCCATCGGCGCGACCCAGGCGCTGGTCGCACGCGAGCGCCTGCTGCCCAACCCGCAGCTGCGCGCGGAGAACCGCGAGATGCTGTGGACCGGCCTGCACAACGCCGACCTCGACAACGCCTCCGGCGCGCGGCTCGCACAGGCCGACAAGCTGACGCGTGGCTGGATCGAGCTCGCCGTCATCGGCCGCTCGGTCTGGCTCGACCCGCACGACCTCGAGGCGCGCGTAGCGCAGTGGCGCGCGGAATATCCGGGGCATCCGGCCGAGGAGCGCCTCGCCAGCCTGTCGCAGGCGCAGGCGCAGGCGCCGGCGGCGCGCAGCCGCTCGCAGACGCTCGCGCTGCTGCTACCGCTGACGGGCAATTTCGCCAACGCGGCCGAGGCCGTGCGCGACGGCTTCTTCGCGGCCTACTACGCGCGGAACTCGCAGGGACCGCGACCCACGGTGCGGGTCTACGACACCGGCGGCACGCGCGAGCTGCTGCTCGCGGCCTGGGAGCGCGCGCTCGACGACGGCGCGCAGTTCGTGGTCGGGCCGCTGACGCGCGAGGAAGTCGCGACGCTGTCCGCCAACGGCCGGCCGGCCGTGCCGGTGCTGGCGCTGAACTACCTCGATCCCGGCCACGAGGCGCCGTTCAACTTCTTCCAGTGGGGCCTCGCGCCCGAGGACGAGGCGCGCCAGGCCGCCGAGCGCGCCGTCGTCGACCACCAGTTCCGCGCGCTGGCCTTCGTGCCCGAGGGCGAATGGGGCGAGCGCGTGCTGCGCGCGTTCCGCGAGCGGCTCGAGACGCTCGGCGGCGTGGTGGTCGCCTCGCAGACCTATTCGGCCACCAATCGCGACCACTCCGATGC
>JAYUGN010000258.1:0-3876 GCA_043767605.1 Gammaproteobacteria bacterium | reverse complement strand
TGCTGCAGCAGGAACTGGCCGTGGCGCGCCAGCACGTCACGGATATCGCCCAGGGCCTGCCGGGCGTGGTCTACCAGTCGCAAGTGCGCGCCGATGGCACCGGCGAGGTGGTGTTTGGTCGCGAGGCTTACTACAAGTTGCTGGGCCTGAGCCACGATTCGCCGGCGCTGGACTGGAAAACGCTGTCCACCGTGGTCCTGCCGGAAGACCAGCCGATCCTGCGCGATGCGCTGGTGCAGGCGGTGAAGGCCCAGCAGCTGTTCTCGGTGGCGTTCCGCGTGCACGGCAAGGGCCAGCAGCCGCCGCGCTGGATCCACATCGAGGCCGTGCCCAAGCAGAGCCCGAATCCCGACATCCTCGCGCTGTGGAACGGCTATGCGATCGACATCACCGAGCGCAAGCGCCTCGAGAGCGAGCTGGCCGCCACGCGCGAAGCCGCCGACTCGGCCAACCGCGCCAAGAGCGAGTTCCTGGCCAACATGAGCCACGAAATCCGCACGCCGATGAACGCGATCATCGGCCTGTCGCACCTGGTCATGAAGACCGAGCTCGACGGCCGCCAGCGCGACTACCTGACCAAGATTTCCGGCGCGGCGCAGTCGCTGCTGCGCATCATCAACGACGTGCTGGACTTCTCGAAGATCGAGGCCGGCCACCTGGCGCTGGAGAAGATCCGCTTCAACCTGCACTCGATCTTCGACGACCTGATCAGCATCATCGGCCACAAAGTGACGGAGAAAGGCCTCGAGTTGCGCATGGACGTGGCCCTGGAGTTGCCGGCTTACCTCGTGGGCGACCCGCTGCGCCTGTCGCAGATCCTGCTGAACCTCACCGGCAACGCCGTGAAGTTCACCCAGCGCGGCCACGTGATCGTGCGCGCGCAGGCCCTGGAGCAGCAGGGCGAGACGATGCTGGTGCGCTTCAGTGTCGAAGATTCCGGCATCGGCCTGACGCGCGAGCAGATCGCGCGCCTGTTCAAGTCGTTCCAGCAGGCGGATTCCTCGACCACGCGGCAGTTCGGCGGCACCGGCCTCGGGCTGTCGATCTGCAAGCGGCTGGTGGACCTGATGGGCGGGCAGATTGGCGTGGACAGCGAGCCGGACAAGGGCAGCACGTTCTGGTTCCAGGTCCTGCTCGCGCGCGCCGTGACGCGCGACGAGTCCGCCAGCGCGATCAAGCCGGGCCTGCCCTCGAACCTGCGCGGCGCGCACGTGCTGCTGGTCGAGGACAACGAGATCAACCAGCAGGTCGCCGCGGAGCTGCTGCAGTCGGCCGGCATGGTGGCGGACATCGCCAGCAATGGCCTCGAAGGCCTGCAGATGCTGCGCAACAAGCGCTACGACGCCGTGCTGATGGACATGCAGATGCCGGTCATGGACGGCTTGCAGGCGACCCAGGCGATTCGCGAGGTGGACACCCTGAAGAGCCTGCCCGTCATCGCGATGACGGCCAGCGTGATGCAGGGCGACCGCGACCGCTGCATCCAGGCGGGCATGAACGACTACATCAGCAAGCCGATCAACGTGGACCAGCTGTTCGCCACGCTGGCGCGCTGGCTGCCGCAGCGGCGCCTGGAAGGGGCGCCGGCGGCCGTGCACGCCGCGCCGCCGGTGGAGATGCCCGAAACTCTGGACGGCTTCGACGTGGCCGGTGGCCTCAAGCGCCTGTCCGGCGACCGCGCGCTGTATCGGCGCCTGCTGCTGCAGTTCCGCGAGCACTCGGGCAACGCGGCGGCGCAGATCGCGCAGGCACTGGCGGCAGGCGACCGCAGCGCCGCGCGCAGCGCGGTGCACACGCTCAAGGGCGTGGCGGGCAACCTGTCGGCAAACATGCTCTACAAGGCTACGCAGAAACTCGAGGCCGCGCTGCGCAAGGGCGACGACGGCTTCAGCGCCGAGCTTGCCGAGCTCACGGCCGCGCACGCCGTCGCGATCAAGGCGCTGGAGCCGCTGCGGCCGCCGCCGCTGGCCGCCAACGGCAAGACCGACCCGGCGACGGTGCAGAAGCTGCTCGGCGACCTCGACCGGCGCCTGTCGGGTAGCGATGCCTCTGCCGTGCAGGTGCTGGAGCAGGTCAAGGACGCGCTGAACGGCAGCCATCCGACCTTCGTCGCGGAGCTTGAGAAGCTGATCGTCAGCTATGATTTCGAGCGGGCGCGGTCTCGCCTGGCCGATTTCACCAAGATCCTCAACGCAGGCTGACCATGTCCGAGAAAGAGCTCGCGCGCCCGATCGTGCTGGTGGTGGACGACACCCCGGAAAACATCGACGTGCTCAATGGCATCCTGCAGGACGAGTACACCGTGCGCGTCGCCACCAGCGGCGAGCGGGCGCTGGCGGTGGCCCGCACCGAGCCGCGCCCCGACCTCGTGCTGCTCGACGTGATGATGCCGGGCATGGACGGCTACGAAGTCTGCCGCCGCCTGAAGTCCGACGAGGCCACCTCGCGCATCCCGATCATCTTCGTCAGCGCGATGAGCGAGATCGAGGACGAGACGCGCGGCTTCGACCTCGGCGCCGTGGATTACATCGCCAAGCCGGTCAACCCCGCCGTGGTGCGGGCGCGCGTGCGCACGCACCTGGCGCTGTACGACCAGAAGCGCAACCTCATGGAGATGGTGAAGCAGCGCACGCACGAGCTCGAGGAAACGCGGCTGCAGATCATCCGCCGGCTCGGCCGCGCCGCCGAGTACAAGGACGACGAGACCGGTTATCACGTCATCCGCATGGGCCATTACGCCAAGCTGCTCGGCGTGGCCGCCGGCATGCCCGAATATCGCACCGAGCTGCTGTTCAACGCCGCGCCGATGCACGACGTCGGCAAGATCGGCATTTCCGACGGCATCCTGCAGAAAGCCGGGCCGCTGACCGCGGACGAGTGGAGCATCGTCAAGCGCCATCCGGCGATCGGCGCCGGCATTATCGGCCGCCACCAGAACGAACTGCTCGAGATGGCGCGCGTGATCGCGCTGACGCACCACGAGAAATGGGACGGCAGCGGCTACCCGCGCGGGCTCAAGGGCGAGGCGATCCCGCTGGTCGGCCGCATCGTGGCGATCTGCGACGCGTTCGACGCGCTGACCAACGTGCGCCCCTACAAGCAGGCCTGGTCGGAAGAGGAGACCAGCGCCTACCTGCAGCGGGAGTCCGGCCGGCACTTCGATCCCAGGCTCGTACCGAAATTCCTGGCGCTGATGCCGCAGATCCGCAGCGTGCAGTCCCAGTACTCCGAGGTCGCCGGCACGCGCGTCCCGGGCGGCGCCCAGGACCCGACGACGCTGTAGCTAAAGGGGACGCACACCTTTACCCGCTTGCGCATCACCCTTGAGTAAAGGTGTGCGTCCCCTTTATCTCGCCGCCGCCCAGGCACTCCTCGCCGTCGTAGAGCACCGCGTACTGGCCCGCCGTCACGGCGCGCTGCGGTTGCGCGAAGCGGATCTCCACGACGCCGCCGTCGTGCACGCTGATTTCACAGTGCTGCAGCGCCTGCCGGTGGCGGATCCGCGCGCAAAACGCGCCCGCCAGGGCGTTCGGCTTGCGGATCCAGTGAAACATCTGGGTCACGAGCGTGCGTGAATACAGGCGCGGGTCTTCGGCGTCCTGCGAGGCCAGCAGCACGTTGCGCGAGGCATCCTTGCCGACCACGTACCACGGCGCTTCCTTCGCGCCGCGGCGTCCGCCGATCGAGAGGCCGCGGCGCTGGCCGAGCGTGAAGTGCATGAGGCCCGGATGCTCGCCGACTTTCTCGCCGGCCACGGTCTCGATGATGCCGGGGCTGGCCTGCAGGTAGCGTTGCAGGAACTCGCGCATCGGCCGCTCGCCGATGAAGCAGATGCCGGTGGAGTCTTCCTTGCGATGGTTCGGCAGGCCGGCCTTC
>JAYUGN010000257.1:0-3909 GCA_043767605.1 Gammaproteobacteria bacterium | reverse complement strand
GCGGGGCCTGCGCGATCAGCTCGGGCGGAAGCTCATAGTGGAAGTCGGAGCGGCGCATGAGCGCTACGCCGCCTTGAGCATGAACTCCACCTTGATTGCCTGATACGGGAACTCGATGCCCGCCTCGGCGCGGCGCAGCACGCCCGCCTTTATGAGCGCCGTCACGTCCGAATGCACGGCCTTCACATCACGGTTCACGCGCCGCGCAGCCTCACGGATGGACATGGCTCCCGCACCGCACAGCGCCTTGAGCAGTTCCCATCGTTTTGCCGTCAGCACCCGCCACAGCAACTCCGGTGTCGCAAAACTGATGCGCGCGGATCTCTCCGGCCTGCCGGATTTCAGCGTGTGTCGAATCTCCGCCACCGAATCCTCCAGCGAGCGCACTTCAAGAATTACGGTTTTCATCGTTCCACCTCGCAATATCCGCCAGGAAATCATTCAAAAGCCGGTCAGTGTTCACAAACCGATAGGCCGTTTCCACCTTGCCCCAATGCCGGTGGTCGCCCTTGCCCGCCTCGTTGTCGTAGCGCAACACACAGACTTCATCCACCACGTAAGCCAGCCGGTATTTATAACTATGCGTGCTGCCGCTCACCGACCGGGGCACTTGCCAGATCACGATGCTGGCGGCGGCATCTTCGGCCACGGGGAAACGTCGGTTGACCAGTTCGACAGCCTTCATGTTGGACATCATGCCAACACCTGGGGTCGTTGTCACGTAGTCCAACACTGGGTGCCACGAATCAGGTGGGTTGGGTCAGATGCCCCCAGAAGTGCCCCCAAGTGCGCCTCGGGTGTTCGGCTTTAAATCAACACCACTGGCCGCAATTGAAAGCTGCCAGGGCCATTTCCCCATGAAAAACGCCGACTCTGTGGTCGGCGTTGAACGCGGCTGAATGCTTGTGTGGTGCCGAAGGAGAGACTCGAACTCTCATGAGGGGTTGCCCTCGGGGGATTTTGAGTCCCCTGCGTCTACCATTCCACCACTTCGGCGCGGAGGTGGATTCTACCTACTGCGCGGGCGCGGCCTCGTCGCCCTTGCCGAACGGCCACAGGCCCTTGAAGAAGCCGCCGATCTTGTCGCCGGCGCCGGACATGCCCGAGAACGGGTTTCCGCCATCGATGTTGAAGTCGTAGCGCAGGCCGGCGTTCAGGCCGTAAATGCGTGCATTGACCTTCTGGTAATAGACCATCCAGCCGGCCACGAAGCGGATGTCCGGCATGCTGGCCGAGAACACGCGCAACGGCAGCTCGCCGTTGATGCCGTAGCTCAGGCTCGAAAGGGTGGCGCTGCCGCCGGTGTGCTTGACGCCGGTGCGCGCGTAGCCGACCGGGAAGGCCAGCTCGATGGTCTCGAACAGCGAGGCCGTCGGCACCAGGAACAGGCCGTAGTACTGGCTGGTCTCGGCGGTGTCGGTGCGCTTCTCGCTGCGGTCCACGCCGAACTGCCCTTCCACGCCGATGGCGTCGAACACGCGCGCGCCCAGGCGCCCGCGGTACATGCCGGAGTCGTAATTGCTCTGCCCAAAGCCCGCCAGCGCGGAAGCCGACAGCGTGTCGCGCACCCAGTCCAGGCCGCCATACAGGCGCCAGGGCGTGCCGGGCTCGGCGGGCGCTTCCTCGGCGGGAGCTGCCGCGGTCTCTTCGGCCGGCGGGGTTTCAGCAGGAGCCGACTCGGCGGCCGCATCGGTGGCGATCGAATCCACCACGGCATCGGTGCTGGGAGCCGCCTCGCCATCGGCCGGCGCGGCGTCGGCCGCGGTCGCATCGGCGGGTTCGTCCGGCGGCGTTTCCTGCCCAAAGGCCTGCCAGGCCGGCAGGGCGAGCATCAGGACCAGCAACGCACTCCAGGACTTTTTCATGGCCTCTCCCCGCGACGCCTGATTTTTGAACAGCGTCGGCATGATCCCCGATTTGCCAGGGCAAATCCAGCGCTCTGCTAGGCTTTCGCGCCCATGAAGTACAGCGCCGAATGCGGAAAAGAGGTCGCGCTGCGCGTGCCGCTGGGCGACCACGCCCCGCGCCACGTCTGCACCGCCTGCGGCACCGTCCACTACCGCAACCCCAAGGTCATCGTCGGCTGCGTGCCGGAGTGGGAAGACCGCATCCTGATGTGCCGGCGCGACATCGAGCCGCGGCGCGGTTTCTGGACCTTCCCGGCCGGCTTCCTGGAGCTGCGCGAAACCAGCGCCGAGGGCGCGGCGCGCGAGGCCCTGGAGGAATCGCGCGCCGCGGTGGACATCGGCGAGCTCTTCACCGTGATCAACTGCCCGGACGTCGGCCAGGTCTACCTGATCTACCGCGCCAGGATGCGCAGCGCCGAGTCCGGCACCACGCCGGAAAGCTCGGAAGTGGTGCTGATGTGGGAGGACGAGATCCCCTGGGACCAGATCGCCTTCCGGACCATTTACCAGAGCCTCAAGCACTTCTATGCCGACCGCGCCGCCGGGGTCACCGGCAAGGTCCATGTGTTCGACCTGCCGGAGCGCCCGCCTTACAATTCGCGCGGCCCCGCGCCAACCGGCCCCACCTGAAACGCCACCATGACCTTCGTCGTCGTCGAAAACTGCATCAAGTGCAAATACACCGACTGCGTCGAGGTGTGCCCCGTGGACTGCTTCCACGAAGGCCCGAACATCCTGGTGATCGATCCCGAGGAGTGCATCGACTGCACGCTGTGCGAGCCGGAGTGCCCGGCCAAGGCGATTTTCGCCGAGGACGACCTGCCCGCCGGGCAGGCGCATTTCATCGAGCTGAACAAGGAACTGTCGCGCAAGTGGCCGGTGATCACCGAGAAGAAAGACATGCCGCCTGACGCGAAGGAATGGGACGGCAAGCCGGGCAAGCTGGCGCTGCTGGAAAAATGACCGGCCCGGACGCACGTCCGGCGCGGCTTTATCCGCCCTCCGCGGATCTTCTCGATGCCTTTGCGCGCGAACTGATCGCGGCCGAGCAGGCGCGACTCCCCGACCTCACCCGCTGCTGCATCCTGCTGCCCTCGCCCGGCGGCGCCGACCGCGTCGCGCGGCGCCTGGCGCACCACGCCGGCCGCGGCCTGCTCGGCCCGCAGGTCCGCACGCTGGCGGCCTTCGCCCAGGCGCACGCCGGCGGCGCGCCGGCTTACAGCGCGCTCGAGTGCCAGTTGCTGCTCACCGAATCGCTGCGCCGTCACCGCGGCTTGTTCCCCGGCCAGGATCACCTGCGCGTGGCCGAGGCCCTGTTTGAATTGTTCGAGGAACTCACGCTCGAGCAGGTGGACCCCGGCGCCGATGAGGCCGCGTTCACCTCGCGGCTCGCGCGCGGCTACGGCAGCGGCGAGTCGGAATGGCTGTCGCGCGAGGCGCGCATCGTGCAGACGCTGTGGCAAGCGTTCACGACGGATACCGAGGGCCGCAGCCCGGCCCGCGTGCACCTGCGCGACCTGGCCGCCGCGTTTGCCGCCACGGACCTCGTGCACCTCGTCGGCTTCGATGCCTTGACCCGCGCCGAAGGCCAGCTCGTCTCGCAGGCGGTGCGTGAAGGGCGCGCCGAGATGTGGCTGCAGGGTCGCACTGCGGGGCACGACGGCGCGGCGCTGAGTGCGTTCGTCGAGCAATTGGGTATAAAACTGGCCGAGCGCTTCGGGACCCCGGTTTCGCAACTGCTCGACAGGGCCTTTGACCTGGATTCCCGCATCCGCGGGAATGACGGCATCCGCGGGAATGACATCCCCGCGAAAGCGGGGATCCAGAACTTCAGGATCGCCGAAGCCGGCGGCCCCGAGCACGAGGCGCGCTGCGTGGATCTCGCCGTGCGCGAGGCGCTGCTCGCGGGTGCGCGCGACATCGCCGTCATCACGCCGGATCGCCGCCTCGCCCGCCGCCTGCGCGCGCTGCTTGAACGCGCCGGCGTGCCGCTGCAGGACCA
>JAYUGN010000256.1:0-3932 GCA_043767605.1 Gammaproteobacteria bacterium | reverse complement strand
CAAAACCGAGACTTGGCGAGGTTTTGCAAGCGGCGGTCCGGCGAGCCATCGCGAAGCAAGCCCAATGCGCCGCGCGCTAACCACGCTTACCGACGCAGGGCGTTGGGTCCTGAGCGACTAGCGAAGGCGTGCCCGAGCGGCCAGCGAGGGCGTGCTGGATTCCCGCGTGCGCGGGAATGATAGCTTCGCGGGCGACGCCCGCTACGACGGCCCCGGCTGGCTCTTGAGGTGATCCAGGTCCGCCGCGACCTGCCCGGCGCTGGCGTAACGGTCCGCGGGCTCCTTGGCCAGGCAGCGCGCCACGATGCGGTCAAGGTCCGCCGGCAGCTCCGGGTTGACCTGCGTCGGCGGCACGGCCTGCTCGTGCACCACCTTGTAGGCGACCGCGGTAAAGGTGGTTCCCGCAAACGGCCGCTCGCCGGTGCAGGCCGCATAGAGCACGGCGCCGAGCGAAAAAATGTCGGAGCGCGCATCCACGTGGCCCCCGGTGCACTGCTCGGGCGACATGAACGCCGGCGTACCGAGCACCTGCCCCACCACCGTCATCGTGGTGCCGTCGATCTTGGCGATGCCGAAGTCGCTGAGCTTGGCGTGGTGGTCGGCGGTGACCATGATGTTCGCGGGTTTCACGTCGCGGTGGATCACGCCGTTGCTGTGCGCGTAGTCCAGCGCGCGCGCGACCTGGGCGACCACGTCGAGCGCCTGCATCAGGTTGAGCGTCTTGCCCGACAGGAGCTTGTCGAAGGGCGTGCCGGCCACGTACTCCAGCACCAGGGACGGCCGGCCGGACTCGTCGTCGGTGACGTCGTACACCGAGACGATGCCCGGATGGTTCAGGCGCCCGGCCGAGCGGGCCTCGACCAAAAAGCGCGCGCGATATTCGTCCACATCGGCGCCGGTGCCGACCGCGGAGATGGTCTTGATCGCCACCGTGCGGCCGATCATCGGGTCCAGCCCTTTGTAGACCACGCCCATGGCGCCGCGGCCCAGTTCCTCGACGAGGTCGTAGCGGCCGATGCGCGAGGCCGGCGCCGCGGCCTTCTGCAGCGGCGAGAAGCGCGTGCCGCTGCTCGAGACCGAGGTGGTGGTCACCGCCGGCTTGATCATCGTGGCATTCGGGTCGGCGTTCGGATCCATGGGCAGCGGCGGACCTGGCGGCTGGGTGTCGGTGACCTGGCCCCGCGAATCGAACACCGGCGGCGGCGCATCGGCCGCCAACGCATCCTGCACAGCCACGGGCAGCTTCGACTTCCTGAGGGTGCGCGGCCTGAAGAGGCTCGAGAAAATGTCGTCGAACATCGTGCGCAGCAGGATCAGCGCCACCGCGACGGCGGGCAGGCCCAGGCTGCGGATGTCGTGCGACCAGGCCAGCCCGAAGGGCTGCAAGAGGTCGGTCATCAACGGATCCCACCAGCGCAGCAGCGCGCGCGCCGGCGGGAACACTTCGAGCGCCGGCACGTATTCGACCAGTGCGCGCGCGAGCAGCAGCGCGATCACGAGCGTGACTGCCGTCCGCACCAACCACCAGACCGTCTCGGCAACCGAGGAAAGCGGTTTCATTCCGGCGTAGTTTGCCAGTGATAGTTGAACGAGAGGCTCACCCGCTCGGCCGCGACCGTGCTGGCAGGCACCTCGTGGCGCAACCAACTCTCGAACAGCACCAATTGGCCGGCCAGGGCCGGAATCTCCACGTGCGGCTGCAGCGCCTGCGGGGCGCTGGCGCGGCGGGCCGGGGCGGCCATCAGGCTGGCCAGGCGCGGGTCCTCGAACTTGAGGCCGGCGGCGCCGCGGGGGGTTTTCACGTAGTACGTGCCGCTGACCACCGCGTGCGGATGCAGGTGGCGCGTGTGCGCCGCGCCCTGCCCCATGACGTTCATCCAGCAGTCGCTCATCGCCAGGCGCCCGCCACGCAGGTCCCAGTGCAGGGCCCGCGCGTAGCGGGCGGCGTGGCGGTCGATCTGCTCGCGCAGCCGGATGAAGCTGGAGGACATGCGGTGCAACTGATCCAGCGAGCCGTAGCTGGTGTAGCCGTGCGGGTAGTTCCTGGCCGACCAGCGCTCGCCGGCGGCGTCAGCGGCCCGGATGCGCCGGCACTCGTCGAGCAGCACGCGGTTCAAAGCAGTGGCGCCGCGCGAAGGCGGCGCCACGTAGAGCTGCGTCTGGAAGAGCTGGATCACGGGCGTAATGCTACCCGTACTCACTCCCGCGAAAGCGGCCATCCAGCATGGATCCCCGCCTGCGCGGGAGTGGCAACCGGCGTTAGGCGGCCTGGACCGGGATGGTGTTGGCCGTGCGGACGATGCGGTTGCGCTCGTCCAGGTAGATCAGCTTGGGCTTGTAGACCCGCGCCGCGGCGGCTTCCAGCTGGCAATAGACGGCGATGATCACGCGGTCGCCGACGCGGGCCTTGTGGGCCGCGGCGCCGTTGACCGAGATGATCCCAGATCCGGCTTCGGCGCGGATGGCGTAAGTCGTGAAACGCTCGCCGTTGGTGATGTTGTAGATCTGGATCTGCTCGAACTCGAGGATGCCGGCGGCATCCAGCAGCCTGGAATCGATGGCGCAGGAGCCGTCGTAGTCGAGTTCGGCGTGGGTTACGCAGCCGCGGTGCAGCTTGGACTTCAGCAGCGTCAGGTTCATGGGGGCCTCAGTTTGGGGGACCCGGGCGGCCCAAGAAGGCATGCACCCGAAATCTTTGCGCGTTTTACTTCAGGCGGGTGGCCCACTGAGGCGTACACCCGTGGCCTCGCAACACACGAGAACCAGTGATTAACTTTACCCCGAAAGAGGGCCCGGAGTCATTAATATCCGCAACGGAAGGTTATCGATCAGGCGGGTCGTCCCCAGCCAGGCCGCTGTCAATACGACGAAATCCCGGGTGTCCTCCCCCGGCGGCGCCAGCAGCGAGGTCCGGACCTCCAGGTATTGGGGGTTGAAACCGGCCTTGACCAGCCTGGCCTGCCCTTCCCGCGACAGGCTCGCGTAGTCGCGCCGGCCCTCACGCAACTGCTCCCCGACCCACTGCAGGTTGGCGTAGAGCTTCGCCGACTTCTTGCGCTCCTCGGCCGACAGGTACTGGTTGCGCGAGCTCATGGCCAGGCCATCGTCCTCGCGCACGGTCGCGCCGCCGACTATCCGGATAGACAGGCCCAAGTCCGCGACCATCTGCCGGATGACGGCCAGTTGCTGATAGTCCTTCTCGCCGAACAGTGCGAGGTCCGGCGCCACGCGGTTGAACAGGATGTTGACCACGGTGGCCACGCCGGCGAAGTGTCCGGGCCGGTACGGCGCGCAGAGGATTTCGGTGAGCTCGCCGCCGACGCTCACGGTCGTGGCCGGCGGAAAACCGCCCGGGTAGATGTCCTGCACGCTCGGCGCGAACACCACGTCGGCGCCGGCCGCCTTCACCTTGGCCCTGTCGGCCTCGAGCGTGCGCGGATACTTGTCGAAATCCTCGTTGGGCCCGAACTGCAGCGGGTTCACGAACACGCTGACGACCACGCACTCGGCGAGCTCGCGCGCCTGGGTCACCAGGCTCATGTGGCCGGCGTGCAGGTTGCCCATGGTCGGGACGAGCGCGATGGATTCGCGCGCGCTGCGCCAGGGGGCGAGCGTGGCCTGGAGTTCGGAGACGGTGTGGACGAGGTGCACTAGAAGCAGTGTTCGGCGGCCGGGTAGCTCTTGTCCTTCACGGCCTTCACGTAGGCACCGATCGCGCCCTCGATGTCCGGCGCGCCCTGCATGAAGTTGCGCACGAAGCGCGGCTTGCGGCCGATGGTGACGGACGGCGAGATGTTGAGGATGTCGTGCAGCACCAGGATCTGGCCGTCCACGTGGGGACCGGCGCCGATGCCGATCACGGGCACCTTGGACTTCTCGGTGATGCGCTTGCCCAGCGCGCTCGGGATGCACTCGAGCAACAGCAGGTCCGC
>JAYUGN010000255.1:0-3949 GCA_043767605.1 Gammaproteobacteria bacterium | reverse complement strand
TGTCCAACTTCAGGAACCCCACGGGCCACTGGTACTTCACCCTCAAGGACTCGGGCTCCCAGCTGCGCTGCGTGATGTTCAAGGGCGCCAACTACCTGGTGAAGCCCGCTCCGCGCGAAGGCGATTCGGTGCTGGTGCGCGGCAAGCTGAGCTACTACACCGCCCGCGGCGACGCCCAGCTGGTGGTCGAGCACATGGAGCCGGCCGGCGAAGGCGCGCTCCTGCGCGAATTCGAGGCCCTGAAGAAAAAGCTCGGCGCCGAAGGCCTGTTCGACGAAGCGGCCAAGCGGCCCCTGCCCGCGGCCCCGCGCGGCATCGGCCTGATCACCTCCGGCACCGGCGCGGCGCTGCAGGACATGCTGAGCACCTTGCGCCGGCGCTACCCGTTGGGCACCGCGTACCTTTATTCAGTCCCCGTGCAGGGCGACGCCGCCGCACCCGCGGTCGTGCGCGCGCTCAAGGAATTGCCAGCCAGAGCGGCCGTGGACGTGATCATCCTGGCCCGCGGCGGCGGCTCGCTCGAAGACCTCTGGTGCTTCAACGATGAGCGCATTGCGCGCGCGATCCGCGCCTGCACGGTGCCGGTCGTCACCGGCATCGGCCACGAAACCGATTTCACCATCGCGGACTTCGCCGCCGACCTGCGCGCACCGACGCCAACCGCGGCCGCCGAACGCGTGGCGCCGGACGTTCGCGAGTGGCGTGAACACGTCGAGGAACTGGAGGCACAGCTGGCCGGCGCGGTCGAGGGCGTGCTGCAGGATTGGGGCGAAAGCCTCACGGACCTGGGACTGCGCCTGAGCCGCGCCCATCCGGGACGGCGGCTGGAAACGCTGGCGCAGCGGCTCGATGAACTCAGCGAGCGGCTTGCGCACAGTGGCCCCGCGGGACTCACGCGTCGGCGCGAAAAACTGGAGATGCAGCTGCTACGACTGGAGTCGCTGAATCCGCGCGCGGTGCTGCAGCGCGGTTACGCGATCGCCCGCACCCGCTCGGGCGCGGTGATCACCGACGTCAATTCACTGGGCTTCGGCGACGCCGTGGAAGTGGTCGTCGCCAAGGGCGAGTTCGGTGCGCGGGTGACGGACACCAAGCCCGGCTAGACCTGCGGCGTCGTGCAGCCGCCGCCGTCGACAGAGGCCTGCACCTCGGCGGCGGTCAGCGAGGCCGAGCTGCCGTCGGAAAACGTCAGGTATGCGCTGCCGTCCGCGTTGAACGCCGCGATCACCCAAGCGTCGCCCGAGCTGACCTTGAGCTCGCCGCCGTTCGGATAGCCGTTGGCGTCCACGGTGATCGGCTGGAGCGTCTCGAAGGTTTCCGCGCCGCCGGCGCAGCCAGGAAGGTTCGAGGAGTAGTAAAGGTCGCCGTCGATCGTCACCGCGCCCGCAGCGCTCGCGGTGATACGCATCGGCGCGGCCCCGCCCAGCGTTTCCGAAATCGTCGTCGTCTGCCCGTTGCTGTCCTGGGTGATGCCGAAGCTCATCGCCAGGCGGTAGTCGGCCAGGGCCTGCGTCGTCCGCGACTCGCCCGTCCCGAGGTAGTCGAGCTGGAGGCGGAACGTGGTCGCGCCCGCAGCATCCTTGTCGGTGATCGAGAACGAGCCGGGCGTCCCGCCGGCGCCCTCGATACCGTACGAATACTCGCTGGCGGCGTCCCCGACTTCCTCGAAGCCGCTGCTGGTGTAGGTCGTCGAGCTGCCGTCCTGGTAGGTGTTGACCTGGCTGCACAGGCTGTCCGAATAGCTCCGCCAGTTGACCATTTGCGTGGTCGGGAAGTAGGAGAAGCCGCGCGACTTGGCACCGCTGTCGTAGGTTTCGCTGCCGCCCCCGCTACAGTTGGTGGTCTGCGCGGCCGCGGGCGTGACGCCGCCGCCGGAGCCGCCAGCGCGCCACTCGGCCGGCAAGCGCCGCTGGGGCAGCTGCCACGAGGCGCCCGTCCCTAATTTGGGCCGGAAGCTGGCGGGCGCCGATTGCCGGTTCGCGGCCGGGGCGCTAGCAAAGGAAATCGCGACTGCCGCGGCATTCGCCAGCTCGCGCTGCGCGTCCGCCTTGGACAGCAGCGTCGTCGTGGGCACGGGCGCGGGCGCCGGATCGCCGCCACCACCGGCGCAGGCGCTGAGCAGGGCAAGGCAGCTCACCAAAAGAGCATTACGCATGAAGGGTCTCCCGTGTCGGCGGCTCTATGGAAGGTGGCCGCTCGATGTCCGGATGCTAGCGCAGCGACAGCCCGCCGCCAAGCGCGCTGGATCCCCGCTTTTGCGGGGACAACGCCTACCGCCGGCGCTCGATCATCCGCTTGCGCTTCTTCACCTGCCGCCCGGTCAGCACGTTCTTCTTGTCCTTGTACGGGTTCTCGCCCGAGCGGAACTCCACCCGCAGCGGCAGGCCGCGCAGGTCGAACACGCGGCGGAACTCGTTGATGAGGTAGCGCTTGTAGGAATCCGGCAGGCGCTCGGTCTGGTTGCCGTGGACGATGATCAGCGGCGGGTTGCGGCCGCCGGCGTGCGCGTAGCGCAGCTTGATGCGCCGGCCGATCACGGCCGGCGGCTGGTGGTCGAACACCGCCTTTTCCAGCGCGCGCGTCAGTTCCGGCGTTTTCAGCTCGCGCTTGGTCGCGCGGTAGACGGCGTCGACGTCCTTCATCAGCGGGCCGAGGCCGGAACCTTCCTGCGCCGAGATAAAGTTGATCGGCATGAAGTCGAGGAACGGCAGCTTGAAATCCACCTGTTCCTTCACGCGGGCACGCGCGGGCTCGGACAGCCCATCCCACTTGTTGACCCCCAGCACCAGGCCCCTGCCGTGCTCGGCCACGAGGCCCAGCACGCGGGCATCGTGCGTGCCGATCTCGTCGCGCGCGTCCACCAGCGCGATGACGACATCGGCCTGGTCGATGGCCTGCAGCGACTTGATCACCGAGATCTTTTCGACGTGCCCTTCCACGCGCGCGCGGCGGCGGATGCCCGCGGTGTCGATCAGGATGTAATCGCGGTCCTTGTACTTGAACGGCACGGCGATCGCATCGCGCGTGGTGCCGGGCTGGTCGGCCGCCAGCACGCGCTCTTCACCGCACAGGCGGTTGACCAGCGTGGACTTGCCGACGTTGGGCCGGCCGACGATGGCCACGCGCACCGGGCCGTCGCGTTCCGGGAGTTCCACTGGCGACTTTTCGTAAGGCGCGAGCAGTTCGTCGAGCAGCTGCTTGATGCCCTGCCCGTGCTCCGCGGACACCAGCCGCGGCGCATCGAAGCCGAGGCGGAAAAAGTCGGCGGCGGCTTCGGGTGGCAAGCCTTCCGCCTTGTTGATGACCAGCCGCACGGTCTTGCCGAGCTTGCGCATCTCGCGCGCGATGGCCTGGTCGCCGCCGGTGAGCCCGGCGCGCGCATCGGTCATCAGGATCAGCGCGTCGGCTTCCTCGATCGCCTGGCGCGCCTGCTCGGCAGCCAGCTCGGCGAGTGAATCCTTGGTCTCCGGCGACAGGCCGCCGGTGTCCACGACGATGAAACGCTTCTCGTCGTGCACGCCGAACCCGTACTGGCGGTCGCGCGTGAGCCCCGGCAAGTCGGCAACAAGCGCATCGCGCGTGCCGGTCAGGCGGTTGAACAGCGTAGACTTGCCGACGTTCTGCCGGCCGACCAGGACAATGACGGGGAGCTTGGACATTCGCGGACTCACCCTCTCCCCGCTTGCGGGGAGAGGGCCGGGGTGAGGGGTAGCCCATGCGCCACTACACGACCAACCTGCGCGACAAGGCCAGAGACCTGCGCCATTCACAAACCGACGTCGAACGCGCCCTATGGCGAATGCTGCGGTCACGCGAAATGGCCGGATTCAAATTCCGCCGCCAGCATCCGCTTTGCGGCTCCATCGTGGATTTCGTGTGCCTGGAAAAGCGTTTGGTGATAGAACTGGATGGCGGGCAGCATCAGGAGCAGGCGGAATACGACAGGGCG
>JAYUGN010000254.1:0-11027 GCA_043767605.1 Gammaproteobacteria bacterium | reverse complement strand
CGCAGTCCTTTTCCTTTCCTTAACCAGGAAAAGGACTGCGACCCCTTTTCTTCTAGGCGGTGAACTTCCCGACGTGGATCACCGGCCCGGTGGGCAGGTGGGTGGGCGAGCCACCGCGCGGCTCCACGCTCACCGCGAACGCGCTACCGGACTTCAGCGGCAACGATGCGGCGAATTCGTTGAGAGTGCCGCGATCGACCGGCATCAGGCCCAGCGACACCGGCGCCTCGCCGGGTCCGCGCAGCAGCCACAGCTCGTAGGACTTGTCGTCGGCCAGCGCGACGTCGGAGATGCCGTACACGCGGATGCGGTTCTTCTCGAGGTCAGCCTCGATGCGCCACTTCATCTGGTGCTTCGCCTCGTCTTCGAACGCGACTTGCACGTCTGAGTGGAACGCGGTGCGCTCGCGGATCGGTCCCCACAGCGCGCCGGCCGCGATGCCGGCGACCAGCGCCGCCGCGATCCAGCCGCGCAGGCCCCAGGCCGCGCCGGTGGTGGCGCGGGCGAAGCCGAGCTTCACGCTGATCGAGCTCCACAAGCGTTCGGGCACTTCCGCCGGCGGCACGCCGTTGGCGAGGCCGTCGAGTTTCTTCGCCCAGTACGCCACGGCGGAGCGCAGCTCGGCCGAGTCGGCAAGGTAGTGCTCGAAGCGCGCGCGCGCAGGGCCGGTCAGCGTGCCGAGCACGTACTCCGCGGCCAGCGCATCGCGAGTCCTGGCGTCGGCGAGTTTCATGAGCCGAGGCACTCCTTGAGTTGCTGCAGGCCGCGGCGGATCCAGCTCTTGATCGTGCCCAGCGGACGGCCCAGCCGGCGGCTCAGTTCAGGATGGCTGTAGCCCTCGACGAACGCCAGCGCGACGGCGTTGCGCGCCTCGGTGGACAGGCCGGCCAGGCAGCGCTCGAGGTCGATGTCGCCAACCTTGAACGGCACGGCCATGGCCGGCTCGCCGCTGCTGACGTCGTCGATCGGCACTTCGCGGCCGGTGCGGCGCAGCACGTCCAGCGCGCGGTAACGGATGATCGAGTTCATCCAGGCGCTCGCCGGTGCTTTCTGCACCTGGAACGCCTTGGCGTTGCGCCAGATCTGGACGAATGCATCTTGCACTGCTTCTTCTGCCAATGACCGTATGCGCAAGATACGCAGGGCCACTCCCAATAGATGCGAAGCCGAGAGGTCGTACAGCGCCTTGAAGGCGGCACGATCCTGCAGCGCGACGCGCGCCAGCAGCGGTTCTATTTGGGGGTTATCGAGCAAGGGGCTTCCCGGGAAGTGCGTCGATCATGCCGAATTCCATACTACGCTGGCAATGCAGCTGCGGATGCATCGACGGCAGGCGCTCAAATTCTGGGCCTCAACCCCAACCGCTCCCGCAACGCCCGGAACACGCTCTCGTCCACCGGCTGCGGCATCAGGCCGTTGCTGCGTTCGAAATCCCTCACCAAGGCTTCGACCATTTCGCGCCCGTCGGAATCTTTCACGGCCGTCAGTGGCGTCCGGCCGCCGAGCGCGGGGATTTTCTGGCGGACCCAGTCTTTGTAATGCCGGGCCATGAGGGCAGCGAGATGCTCCCTCAGTTCGGGGGTGTCGGGCAGCGGGCTGTCACAGTCTGCCGGCGTGCGCGCCTCGGGGCGTGCGTGCGCCTGCGCCACCAGCTTTTCTGCCGACTGCACCTCCGCCAGGCGGAAGCGCACCTGCTCGCCCATCGCGCGCTCCAGGATTCGCCGGAATGCCGCGGCCCGCTTCACCGAATTGACCTCCGCGGTCAGCCGCTGCCTGCTGATTTCGATCGTTCCCAGGACCGTGTTGTTCCAAACCTTGTGCTTGCGATTGCCGCGCTTCGTCCAGGTCAGCGAAACCCGCTGTAGCGCGCCGCCGGCGTCACGCGCGGCGTCCGCCAGCAGCTCGTCCTCCGTAGAGCCGAGGTCGAGGTGCTTCAATGCATCGAACGCGCCCTGGGGAGATTCGATGTCGAACACCAGCGTGTGCAACACCAGCGGGTCGCCATCGGTGTTGTGCAGGATTGGCAACGGTGGATAGAGGATGCGCTCCGCGAGTTGCAGGTACAGCTTGCGCAGCGTCTCAGCGTGCGAAACGCGCACATCGCCGCCCGGTGATCCTGCCGCGGACCCGAGGTGCCGGCGCAAGGCGATGACGTCGATCTTGTGGATCGGCGCAATCACGAAGGGGTTCATGGCCTCGACCAGCGTGAGACCTGCCGCGTGGGCCAGCAGGCCGTACACCAGGTCGCCGTCCTGCACGCTCTGCGATGCGCTGCGCTCCGAGACTTCGTGCCGCTCGCCGCTGAACAGGTCGTGCAGGCCAAAGCCTCGCCCCGGCTGGCAGTGCTCGATCTCGTAGAAACTGAAGCGCGAGGACAGGCAGGACTCGAGGTACTCGCGCCGCAGCGGCTCGACGCCGCGCGCATGCCGGTCCAGCCAGGCCCGCGTCGGTGGCGGTGCGCTCGAGCCGCCGTCCGGCCGCCAGCAATGGAACATCCACGGCATGAACACCGGCGTCTGCGGGTTCTCGGGATCGAACGCCAGCGTGTCGCCGACGGTGAACTCCGCCCAGGCGCGTGCCACGGCATCCGGACCGTACATTTCTGCCGTGAACTGCAGCAGCGTGCGCGCGTAGCCGTCCATCGCGCGCCGGACGCGCTGCCACGCCAGGTTGGCCGGCTCCGGCGCTGCGGTCGCCTTCGCCAGGCAGCAGTGCTTGAATTTCTTGCCGCTGCCGCAAGGGCAGGGATCGTTGCGGCCAGGTTTCATCGTGTCCTTCGCTTCTGCGCGATCTTCAACTGCCCCTCGTCGGGCTCCAGCATCGCCCCGCTCGCCTGGAGTTGGTCGTGCAGTCGCGCGTAGTTCGTGAAGTCGAGCCAATGACTGAACTCCGCCACGCGCGCCAATATGCGCAGGTACGGCTGCGGATCGCCGTTGCGGGTGAGCGTGCGCAGCGCCAGCAGGTAATCCTCGCGCAGCACCGTCGGCACGATCCAGCGCGTGAACCCGCCGCGGCTGAGTTCGGCGTTCATGGCCAGGCGCGCCACGCGGCCATTGCCGTCACGGAAAGGATGGATCTCGGCGACCACGAACATCGCAAACGCCGCGCGCGCCGCCGGATCTGTGAGCCCGCCGAGCAGCTCCACGCCGCGGCGCAGCGTACCGCGCACGAGCGCCGGTTCGACGAACACAGTGTTGCCGGCCTGATTGGGCTGCTGCTTGAGCTCTCCCGGCATCACCTCGGAGCGCTCGCGCATCATCCGGTGATGGCGTTCGCGCAGCCGGCTTTCATAAGCCTCGGCATCCCGCGGTGACGCCCCGGCCCATTCTGGATCCACGATGCAGGCGTAGGTGCCCAGCACGTCGTGCGCATCCTTGGGCCGGGAGCCGATGTGACCTTCGAACACGATCGCACGCGCCTCGTCGATCGCAAAGCGCGTGCCTTCGATGAAGTTGGAGAACCAGGCTTCGCAGAACGCCTGCACTTCGCGCGGCTCGCCGTCGGCCAGAGTGTCGGCCTTCATTGGCAATGGCGTACGCAACAACGCGGCCGCGAGCGCCTGGAATAGTTCGACGCGATGGGCGTCATACGGCTGGCCAGCCGCGAGCGCGATGGCAGTCTGGGCCGTCAGCCGGCTCCGGCGCGTGCCGAGCAAGGCGCCGATGATCTGGTCGAGGTGCTTGAACTCGGCGGCGAAATCGCCGACGGCGACGACCGCGCGGGCCTCGTCACGCAGCTTGTTGAGCGCCGCTTCGCCGCGAATGCGCGCAAGCTCCGTGAGCTGGTGCTCCACCTCGCCGCGATCGAGCGTCTTGCGCCCCGCGCCGCCGCGCGATCGCGAGGGCTGGAGATTTTCCAGGTAGCGCCGCGCCTCGGAGGACAGATGCAGGCCGGCCATGAAAACGTTGTCACCCGACATCGCCGGGGGGCCCGCCAGGATGCGCACGGTGACGCCCGGCAACTTGAGAGACCGGCGATGCGCTGCGGTGAGGAAAAACTCGCCCGCGGGTGATGGTTTGAGCTCGAACGCCGATCGGTGGCTGATGACCGCACCCGCCACGAGGTGCCCCAGGATCGGGAGCAGATTCTGGCGCACGATCTGCGCCGGCTTGGCGCGAGTGTCCGTGGCGTAGACACCGGCGTAGAGCTTCTGCAGTTGCCCTTCCTCAGCTTGCCGATAGATCTTCCTGGCGGCCGCTTCGTCGCTCTCCGGCAGAAAGATCAGCGGACCGGGCAGGCTCCGAATGTCAGTTTTGACCACCTAAATCCCTTTCCGGCCGGAAAAATGTCACTATTTATATCCTAACACGCCAGTTATGTCATTTATTTATACATAATTACGCCGTCACGCGCAGCCTCAGCGGTCATCCCGGGCCGGGACAGGCCACCTGTTGCCTCGGGACACTTCGATCCGGCCCCAACTTTTCGTCGGAACCCGGTTTTTCGCTATCCTCGCCGTCCGCGCAAAACCCTCGAACCTCCGGGAGTCATCCATGAAACAGCCCGTCCGTGTCGCCGTCACCGGCGCCGCCGGCCAGATCGCCTACTCGCTGATCTTCCGCATCGCCTCCGGCGACCTGCTCGGCAAGGATCAGCCGGTGATCCTGCACCTGCTCGACATCCCCGACATGATCGAGAAGCTCAAGGGCACGGTCATGGAAGTGGACGACTGCGCATTCCCGCTGGTGAAGGGCGTGCTCGCAAGCGGCAAGCCGGACGAAGCCTTCGAAGGCGTGAAGTACGCGCTGCTGGTCGGCGCGCGTCCGCGCGGCCCCGGCATGGAGCGCAAGGACCTGCTCACCGCCAACGCCGCGATCTTCTCGGTGCAGGGCAAGGCGATTTCCGACAAGGCCGACCGCGACGTGCGCGTGCTGGTCGTCGGCAACCCGGCGAACACCAACGCGCTGATCGCCGCGACCAACGCGAAGAAGCTGGATCCGAAGCAGTTCAACGCGATGGTTCGCCTGGACCACAACCGCGCGCTGTCGCAGCTCGCCGCCAAGACCGGCGCGCATGCCAACGACATCGACAAGATGATCATCTGGGGCAACCACAGCTCGACGCAGTATCCCGACCTCACCAGCACCACGGTCGGCGGCAAGCCAGCGAAATCGCTGGTGACGCAGGACTGGATCGAGAAGGACTTCATCCCGACCGTGCAGCAGCGCGGCGCGGCCATCATCAAGGCGCGCGGGATGTCGTCCGCGGCCTCGGCCGCCTCGGCGGCCGTGGATCACGTGCGCGACTGGGCGCTCGGCAGCAACGGCAAGTGGGTGTCGATGGCGGTGCCGTCCGACGGCAGCTACGGCATCAAGCCGGGCGTCGTGTACGGCTATCCCTGCATCACGAAGAACGGCCAGTACGAGATCGTGCAGGGCCTGCCCATTGATGCATTCTCGCGCTCGCGCATGGACGCGACCGAGAAGGAACTGCGCGAAGAGCGCGCGGCGATCGAAGAACTGCTGAAGTAGAAGTAGAAGTAGGCTGGGCTGAAGCCCGCGGAGCGGGCGAAGCCCAGCCCACGAGCGCGGGCATGACACCGGGAGTCGCATGGAAATCTTCCACCTGCTGCGCGGCCAGCCGCTCCGGCGGCTCGATACGCTGGAGCAGTTGCCGGCCGAGGGCTTCGTCTGGCTCGATTTCGTCCGCGAGGAGGCGAAGGACTGGGCCGCCTGGCCGAAGCGGCTGCTCGGCGTGGACGTCGACCGCCGCCACGTGGTGGACAGCCTCGAGGCCGCGCACAAGTCGTTCTTCGACGTCACGCCGAACTACGACCTGCTGATCTTCGAGGGCGTGGGGCCGCAGTTGCGCGCGTTCCCGCTCGAGACGCGCACCGCCTCGCTGTTCGTGTTCGAGCGCCTTCTGGTGTCGGTGCGCGCGCACGACAACGTCAGCTTCGACCGGCTCCGGGAGCGTTTCGCCGACGGCCGCCTGAAATCGCCGGCCATTCCGCGCGTGCTCGCGCAGGTGGTGCTCGACATCATGGTGGACCGTTACCTCGAGGTGGGCGATGCGCTGACAGAGCGCCTCGACACGCTGCAGGAAGACCTGCTCGACCCGAAGAGCCCGTTCGACGACTGGCGCCAGCTGCTGCTCGGGCGGCGCGAGGCGCGCCGGCTCGAGGCGCTGTGCAACGACCAGCTGCGCGCGCTCGACGGCTGGCACCGCGACAGCCGCTTCGAGTGGACCAATCCCGAGGAAACCCGGTTGCGCGACGTGAGCGAGCACATCTCGCGCGTGCAGCACGCCTCGGCGGACCTCGAGCGCCACATCGAGGCGGCGGTGCAGTTGTACTTCGCCTCAATGTCGCATCGCACGAACGAGATCGTGCGCACGCTGACGGTGTTCTCGGCGATTTTCCTGCCGCTGACGTTCATTGCCGGCGTCTACGGCATGAATTTCCATTACATGCCCGAGCTGACCTGGCACCAGGCCTACCCGGTGCTGCTGCTCGTGATGACGCTGGTGGCCAGCGGCCTGCTGCTGTACTTCAAGCGACGCGGGTATTTCTGAAGCGCTCGGGGACGCACACCTTTATAAGTAAAGGGGACGCACACCTTTATCGGTGTCGCGCCGCGAAGATCACGCTTTACGCGGGATAAAGGTGTGCGTCCCCTTTATTTGAGGCCGCCACGGCTGCTGGGCTTCGCTGCGCTCAGCCCAGCCTACAACTCGTTTTTACCGGGGGTTGATCACGCTGACGCGGCCGCTGGCCAGGCGCGTGGCGCCGGCGTCCACCTCGAAGAAATAGAGCCAGCCGTCCGGATTCGCGACGAGTTTCTTCGCGCGCACCGTGAGGTCCGCGACGATGTCGTCGATGCGCGCGACATTCAACTGGATGTCGCGCACCGATACCAGCATGCCGGGCGGCGCCACGCTGCCTGCAGCGCGCGCCAGCAGGCCGCCGTGCACGGCCATCGCCTGGGCACCGTATTCGACCAGGTGCACCGCGGCAAGCTGGCCGCCGGTGCGCAGCGGATGGCCGGCAGCTCGATGCGTCGCGGTCGTGCACTCGATCGCGGCGTCGGTCCAGGACTGCACCGCATCGAGCAGGCACATCGAGCCCTGATGCGGGATCAGCCGCGCGATCTCCTCGCGCCCGACGTTCACGGATTCCCTTTCATTCCGGCGCCACGCGCAGGATCAGCTTGCCGAGGTGGTCGCCGCTGAACAGCTTCAGCATCGTCTCGGGGAAAGTCTCAAGCCCGTCCACGATGTCCACCTGCGTCTTGAGCCGGCCGTCCGCGATCCATGCCGACATCTCGGCCTCGGCCTCGGCATAGCGCTCGACGTAATCGAACACCAGCAGGCCTTTCACGGTCGCGCGATTGACGAGGATCGACAGGTAATTCTTCGGGCCGTAGGTGCCTTCGGTGGAGTTGTACTGCGAGATCGCGCCGCACAGGATCACGCGCGCGCGCTGCGCCAGGTTGGCCAGCGCCGCATCGAGAATGGGCCCGCCGACGTTGTCGAAGTACACGTGCACACCGCGGCGGTAGTGATGCCGGATCGCGCTGGTCACATCTTCGTTCTTGTAGTCGATGGCGCCGTCGAAGCCCAGTTGCTCGACGAGGTAGCGGCACTTCTTCTCGCCGCCGGCGATGCCGACGACCTTGCAGCCCTTGAGCTTGGCGATCTGGCCGGCGACGGTGCCGACCGCGCCGGCCGCGCCGGAGATCAGCACGCGGTCGCCTTCCTTGATCTGCGCCAGGTCGGTGAGGCCGAAGTACGCGGTCATGCCCGGCACGCCGAGCACGGACAGCCGCACCGGTAGCGGCACCGCCACCGGGTCCACTTGGGTCAGCTCGTCGCCGTGTGCCAGCGCGTAATCCTGCGCGCCGAGAATGCCGGTGACGTGCTCGCCGACGGCGAAGCGCGGATCGTTCGAGGCGATCACGCGCGCGGCCATGCCCGCGCGCATGACCTCGCCGAGATCCACCGGCGGCATGTACGACTTGGCCTCGCTCATCCAGCCGCGCATTGCCGGATCCATCGACAGGTACAACGCCTTGACCAGCACCTGGTCCTTGCCGGGCGCGGTCACTGCGGTTTCGGCCCAGCGGAAATCCTCGCGCACGGGCATGCCGACCGGGCGACGCTCGAGCAGCCACTGGCGGTTCTTCAGCGATTCGAGATTCATGGCGCACTCACGGTGAGGGTCAGCGTGCCGTCCTGAGCCGGCAGGTGGACGGTGCCGGTCGCGCGGCGCGCGAGCAGTTCCAGCAGGGGCAGCGCGCGCGCCGCCGGATTGGCACGGCGCAGTTGTTCCAGCGCGGGGTCGCGCATTCGGGTCTCGGCGGCATCGCCGCGCTTGAACGTGAGCCGCGCCAGCGCGCGCTCGCCGGGCTCGGGACGCAGCACCAGCGCGGAACCGAAGGGCTCGGGGATCGGGCGCTTCTGGTCCAGCGGCACAGGCATGCGCACGTCGTAGACCGCGAGCAAGGTGCCAATGCCGTCACCGAGCAACAGCGCCGCCGCCTCGAGCAGGGAGGCTGAAAAAATGGCGTCGTGCGCAGCGAGGCTGGTGGACGGCAGCCGGCTGCCGACCGCGATGCTCCAGTAGCCGGCCGGCGCGTTGTGCACCGAGTTGTGGAAATCGGTCGGCGACAGCGCGCGCTGCGGCTGCGCCAGCGCGATGTTGATCCGGTTCATCACGTCGGTGTCGCCGTCGGAGGATCCGAACACGGTGGCGAGTTCGGACGCCGGCCGCGAGCTGCCGCGCATCGCATCTTCCGCGGTGCGAAAGGCCAGGCGCGTCACCGGCGTCGCCCGGCGCCGCTCGTTCGGCGGCAGCAGCTCCGGCGCGTACGGCGTGAGCTCCGCAGGCGCATACGGCACTTCGCCCGCGAGCACCGGCGCGCCGGCGGCCCAGCCGATCATGCCCGGCGCGACCAGCCCCACCGACTCGACGTAAACCTGCTTCTCGTTCATGCGGCGCCCAGCACGAGGCTGCAGTTGCTGCCGCCGAAGCCGAAAGAGTTCGACAGCACCCGCGCGACTTTCTGCTCGCGCGACTGCATCAGCACGTTGGACTTGAGCGCCGGATCCTTGTCCACGGTGTTGAGGCTGCGCGGCAGGAAGCCGTGCTCGATCGCCAGCAGGCCGAAGGTCGCCTCGAGGATGCCGGCGGCGCCGAGCGCATGGCCGGTCCAGCCCTTGGTCGAGGAGCACGGCGTCAAGGGGCCGAACAACGCGTGCATCGCCTTGTCCTCGGCGGCGTCGTTGGCCCGGGTCGCGGTGCCGTGCAGGTTCACGTAATCGATCGCAGCCACGCCCAGGCCCGCGCGCATCAGCGCATCGCGCATCGCCGCGGCGGCGCCGCGGCCTTCCGGCTCGGGCGAGGACATGTGGTGTGCATCCGAGCTTTCGCCGTAGCCCAGCACCAGCGGGCCCTTGCCCGCGCGCTCGGGCCACTCGACCAGTGCAAAGCCCGCGCCTTCGCCGATCGAGATGCCGTCGCGATTCGCATCGGCCGGCCGGCATTTCTGCGAGGACACCAGTTGCAGTGCGTTGAAGCCGTAGAGCGTCATCAGGCACAGGCTGTCCACGCCGCCGACGATCGCCGCGTCGCAGAGGCCCGCGCTCATCGCCCGGTGCGCGGAGGCGAACACTTTCGCGCTCGAGGAACAGGCGGTGGAAATGGTCAGCGAGGGGCCGGTCGCGCCGGTCAGTCGCAGCGTATAGCGCGAGATCGAGGACGGGCTGTGCGTATGGTTGTAGTCGTACCAGGCCGGCAGGCTGCCATCGGCGCCACGCTCCCGGTAGGCCAGCCCGGTCTGGTGCAGGCCCGAGGTGCTGGTGCCCATGAACACGCCGACGCGCGCGGCGCCGTAGCGCTTCACCGCGGCCTGCGCGGCTTCGAGGAAGCCGTCCTGCCGGATGCCGAGCAGCGCCAGGCGCTGGTTGCGGCAATCCCAGGCGGCATCGGCCTGCGCCAGTTTCACGTCGTCCACGCCCGCCACGGCGCCGGTCCAGGTCGGCAGCGCGCAGGTGTCGAAGGGCTCGTGCGCGAGGCCCGAGCGCTCCGCGCGCAGCGCGGCGAGCTGCGCGGCGAGGCCCAGGCCCAGCGCGGAGCTCGCGGTGTAGTGGCTAATGCGGAGCGGCTTCATTCGAGGCTGCAGGTTTCCAGAAATCGTAGAAATTGAACCAGTTGTACGGCGCGCTGCGCGCGTGGTGCTCGAGGCGCGCAGCATAGCGGCGCACGCAGCCTTCGATGCCGGCCTCGCGCGCGCCGCGCGCAAGCACCAGCTTCTCCTCGAACACCTCGAAGTGGCCCTCGTAACGGTCGCCGCCGCGGAACACGCAGAAGGCCAGCATGACGCGCGCCTGCAGCGCCGCCGCAAGCGCCCAGGGGCCGGCCGGGAAGGCGGCCTCGCCGCCGAAAAAGGGCGCGCGCACGGTTTTCTCCCCGGCCTTGTAGCGATCCACCATCAGGCCGACGCGGTAGCCCTCGTCGAGCGCCTGGCGCACGGCCAGCACCAGCGCGGGCCCGGGCTGGCCGGTGTCGATGATGCTCTCGGCCAGCCGCGGGGCCAGCTTGCCCAGCGTCTTCATCAGCAGCTGGCTGTGCTCGCGGTCCACCAGGAACTTCATCGGCGCGCGTTCCACGCCGATCAGCCGCAGCGCCTCGAAGCTGCCCAGGTGCGAGACGAACAGCAGGCTGCCGCGCCTGGCGCCGTAGGTCACCGCGGTCTCGCCGGCCTGGCGATGCTCCTCGAGCTGCAGGCCCGAAAAACCCTCGATCGCCATTGTCATGCGGTCGAAGATCACCGAGGCGAAAGTCCAGATGTGCCGCGCCACCTGCGCCAGGCTCGCGGGATGGCCTTGCACGCGCGACAGGAACTCGCGCGAGGCCCGGCGCGCATCGCTTGCGGTGAGCAGGAAATAGAGCGTGGTCGGCGGCAGCGCCAGCGCGCGCGTCACGCGCCGCCCGAGCAACCGCGCCATGCCGAGCAGGAAGCGGAGCATGAACTGCGTGCCGCGCTCGCGCTGGGCCTTCCACGCTGGAGCCGGGCCCGGGCCCGGAG